>JAQCEJ010000111.1 GCA_027618475.1 Planctomycetota bacterium
AGCGCGCCGCCAGTTTCAACCGCCGCAACACTCCCCCCGCGCCGCCATTTTGGACCGCCGTCAACAGTTCATCGAGGCAGAACATGAATTCGCAATTTTCGGGGAGTTGACGAGTCAATTCTTTGAAGAATTCCAGCGGCAGAATCTCAAAGACCGTCGACGATTTTTCGACGACCGCCAGGTAGAGTCGATAGACGTCGTCGGTCAGCAGGTTTTCAATCGTCGCAGTATCGGACGTGGTGATCAACCGCAGCCCGGCCGCCGACAGTTTACGGGCATACCGTCGGATTTCGTGTCGCCTGTGTTTCGTGAGGTCCTTCAGATATTCATCGTAATCGGTATGACCGATGACCATCTCGTTTGACGGAAGACTATCGGCCTGGTGGTATCCCAGTTGCGTCAAACCCTGAACGTCATGGTCCGACTCGGGATCGAATTCTTTAATGACGAAATATTGAGCACGATCATGGCGGGCAATCCTGGAAAGTTCACGGTCGAGCACGCTTAAAATTTCACCAGGATCGACCTCTGCCGAGATTCGCAAATGGTTTTGCGCCCCCGAAAACGGCAGACCGCATAACAGCATACGATACCGCGTCAGAAACGGTGCGAAACGCCTGAAGAATGCCGCGGCATTCAGAAAACGCCTGTTGGTCGCCAGAACGGTGCCGTCGATGGTGTAGGTGCAGAGCGGTGTGATCGCAACGGGACGATTTCGGCTGTCGCGAATCAGAAGGTATCGAAAACGGGCGACAGACGACATCGACTGTTCGACAGCACGCATCAGCCGGGGATCGGTATAGAGATCCTCTGCATCGCGTACGCTGTTCCAGGCGATGAGATCGATGTCGTCGATCGTTTCATACAGGTCGATGCGATAATCCATTGCGTATCGATTCATGTCTTATGTTCTATGATGAACGGGTGAGACTCTCGGGGTTTATTTGAGAAGATTCGCGTCGTGCGATCGATAACGTATTGGAATTCGGGTCTGCGGGAAAAAATCAGGTCAGCTTCGAGAGCGTCTTGCGCTGGCTGCATTTGACGAAGCGGTGATAAAGAACCCGCGAAAAATTTTTGGGACTGATCTTGAATATCCCCAGCACGTTGAAAAATGACATCGTCAAACCGATGGTCACTTTAGGGGTCGCAAAAATGTATCGGTTTTCATAGCCCGGACGAAATCGACTTTTGAAATGACTGAGACCATCCATGTCGAACAGACAACTCATCCACGGGCCGGCAAATCGGAAACTGTAACGAACCAGACGGCTGCCACCGGGAATCTCTTCCTGACTGCGCAGACCCGGAACGATGCATAAGTGCAAGCGATCACGGCCTTCATCCCGCAGTCGTTCGATGATGTGCTGAAACAAAAAGGCAATCGTCCCCCGCACCGAATCGCGGCGATGGCGATAAATCTCGGTCGACCACGAGGATCCTCCCTGAAGGGGATTACACACGACGAATCCTTCGATGCGCCCCTCCCCCCATTCGCTCTTGGCAATAAATAATCGTCGATGCCCCAGAGTGTCGATGCTCAGTTTCCCTTCGAAAAACCGCAACTCCCCCGATTGGGCCTTGTCGGAAATCGAATCGGCGGCGACCTCTTTCAACTCGTTTTTCATCTGTTCCCACACGTCTGGAGAAAGGTCTTCCGGGCGGACCTCGAACGCCTTCAAACCATTGCGGATGCAATAATTGGTCTGACGGCGGACCCACTCGTATTGTTTTCCTCTAAACGTACATGTCGCCAGGTCGATGACGGGCTCTTCGCCCCATTTGCTCACCTGAAAACTGTGTTTACGAAACAACGGGATGAGCGAATCGGACATATTGAAAAATGCCACGCGATATCCCCGTCGTGATGTCTGATCGAGAAACTGTTCGAGCAGCTCTTCCTGATGGTGCGGCGGTGCGATCAATCCCCCGCGCACCAGAATATTCTTTCCACTCTGGGCATACGAAATATACCCTTGCCGATCCGACGACCAGAACTGGTGATAATCGGTTTCACACGCCTGATACGAGTCGTATTGTTCGCCATGACGAAACGCGAGTGCTGCCCCTTCATCAAATCGATCGATGACGCGGCGGACCTCAAAATCCTGGTATTCAAGTTCGGGAGCAATATCCGCTACCGTCGAAAGTCCGGCAAACGACATCAAGGCATTAGTACCGTTATCGCCATCTTGCTTAAAGCGTTTGCCGACACGCTTGATCGGTGTGAACGGTTTGTAATGCCCCCCCTTCAAATGTTGCGGAACGGTGGACTTCAGATCGAGCCCATGCGCCGGCGGACGTATGGCGTGGCGGGACAAGAAATAGGGGCGTTGTTCGTCGATCGACATGACTCGTTTTCCGTTTCCTCCCCATGAGGGCATCACCCCATGATGGGGAAGGAGCGTCTTCGGTTACACGTGCCGGAAATCATCCCGCACGACGAAACGAGGCCGGAAAATGGAGTCGCGTACGCCACAGACGAGCGTCCTACAGCATTCCATCGAAGTAAAATTCGGTTTTTGGCAATGCGTACTGTTGTCGACTCCGAAATTCCTTACCGTTTATGATGCAATTCATTATGACTTCGACGAGCAGGTAAGTTGAATAGGGAAAATGGGATATTTAAGTCGTTCGTGGCGTTTTGTGACGAATGTATAGTATCACAGATTGAGGAAATAATTCTGAGGGAGATTTGACCGCCGGAACTCATCAGCGATGGCGAGAGGTCGACACGTCAAAAAGAAAACGCCCCGTTTACGGAAGTCGTAAACGGGGCGTTTCAAGAGCGGGTGAAGAGACTCGAACTCTCGACATTCAGCTTGGGAAGCTGACGCTCTACCAACTGAGCTACACCCGCAATATAGCGACGAAACAGGACGATTGCTGCAAAAAACTCGCGGTCGCCGCTGACCGGGATGACACGATCATAGGCTATCGTTCGCCACAAGGGAGGTCAAGTGTCGGTTTTCCGTAAGGAATTGTCCGATTTTTCCTCTTCCCGTTTGACCGCTTCAAATGTCGTCCTAAACTTTCGATGGTCCCCATAACACCATTGACGACAATTCAGGAAACGGCGGGAACACGAGGGAGGTGACTTATGTCCTTCTGGCGCAACTTGTTAAATGAAGAATCCGGCCCCACCGCTGTCGAATATGCGGTGATGCTGGCCTTGATTCTCATGAGCGTGATTACAGCCGTTTCCGCCGTCGGTTCCGGGTCGGGGGGAATGTGGGGGAATGTCGATACCCAGTTAGACGCTGCCGGCCTCGGCGGATAAACTGTCGCGGGATGATCTTCAGTCCGATGAGACATCTCGTTTGACGGATTTTACCGGGCTAAATTCCCTGCTCATGAACGGTATGTGGTGACCTCTCGATCTTCGACACCCACTTCAGCCTGGATCGCCCTCGGGGGGAACCTCGGCGACGTCAACGCGACCTTTGCCGACGCACACAAGAGGCTCGAACACTCCGACACGATCGATCTGAAGCAGATCAGTTCTCTGCATCGGACCTCGCCTGTCGGGCAGCATGCCGGCGCCGAATTCGTCAATGCGGTCGCCCAGGTGGAGACAACTTTATCGCCTCTTGATTTGCTCGATGAATTGCAGGCGATCGAAACACAACGGGGACGAGTCCGGTCGGTGCGCTGGGGCCCCAGAACGCTCGACCTCGACCTGCTGATGTATGGCGACAAGGTCATCGATCACCCTCGGTTGCAACTCCCCCACCCCGCCTGCTGGTATCGCCGGTTTGTGCTCGATCCGTGGGTCGAGATTGGTGCCGACGTCGAGCATCCGGTGAAACGACTGACGATCGGAGAACTTCGCGACCGACTGCTCGTCCAGCCGATAACGATTTGCCTTGTGGGGGGAAAACTCAATCTTCGCGAACGCTTGTTGGAAGAAATGAGTCAGGAATTTCCCGCGATACGCTGGTCCGCTCAAATCGACAACAGCAAACCGGAATCGACACTGACCATCGGCCTGGGTGCGGACGACATGAAAATCTCGGATTACCAACGACTACGCGACACCTTGGCAGCGTCGTGGTTGGAACTGGGCCATCCTCCCACGTCCGAAAATGAAGCTTTTCGCGAGATTGTGCATTCTGCGACGGAGTACTAACTTCCGTGTTTGAAGTTAGTACTTATCTACTACAAATCAATGGATTCCCGTAAAAAGGTTAGTGAGTCATGAAATCTATTTCCCCACTCCAACCGCCGACCCACGAAACTTTTTGCCTTGTCGCATTCTTTTTTCGTCATTCCAAACGCAGTAGCGTAAATAGTTGTACCCTCTTTGATTCGGTCAAAGCCCAATCGCAAAACGTTTAGTTCATGAAATGCGAATCCGAGAATTACAACTTGTTCGGTTCGCGACAATTGTTCGTGAGCTTTTATGAATTCTTGTTCGTACTGTTCATGAACAATTTTAAGTTCCTCAACACACTGGTTTATCGCGGTCAATGATTGTGATATGTCATATGGCCGGCCCTCTTTCCCATCAGGGCTGTACCTTCCAAGGGATCCATAAACGTGAATGATGGGAATCTTTTTGACGATCTCCCACGCCTCGTTGCGTGCGATACGATGCGTGTTTTCAATTGAGACCACGAGGAAGTGTTCTAACGATCGATCATAGTTGAACGTAACAATCGCCAACTTATTTTCGACTATCTGCTTAAGTGGAGCGTTCATCGCTGAAAACAGATGACGATACCAGTCAACATTTGAATCGGCAGAAAAGAGCCGATTTTCGTCTTCCAACTTTATCAATTCGCACGCGATAGCTTGTTTCCCGGTTTCTAGCAATTCCTTGCGATGTTCCAAGAATGAATCGACCGACTGCTGTCCAGACATAGCAAGTTGTTCGCGAAAATTGCGAAATTTCCCCTCGATAATCTGTTCATGTATCTTTTGCTGCGGAGATGGAAATAGACGGCTTTGGCAAACTCGCGTGTACAGATCCCTGCCGGTAGGGAAGCCGTATGGATGGCTCGCACCGGCACCAAGAATCAGAGTCGTGTGCTTACTTATCATTTAATTGGCCCATTACACATCACGATTGTGTTCAACAGTATCGTGCCCGAATGGTATCGTAAGTTGGGTTTTCTGAAAAGAGACTGAAAAAATAGGGCTTGAGTGTCACAACCGACCGCTTCTAAACACACCGTAGATCAGCCAGATTCCAAGCAGACTCGACAGCAGAAAAATCGGCAGCGTAATCCACATACTGCTGGCACCGGCGCGCATCAGCAAAGCCGAGGCGACGATCAGCGACGACATCGCCAGACTCACGACGATGCGGTTGCTCGACCGGTCGAGTTCGGTGATGAGATGATCGAGCCCCCGGTGATCGAGCTGGATTTTTAAATCATCCTTGCTGAGTTTTTCCAGCGTCTTGCCGAGATGCAACGGAGCATCGTGCGCCAATTGAGCAAACAGCCGGACTTCATCGGCGAAACGCTGGGCCATGCGCTGCGGGTTGTAGCGGTCTTTGATGACGTTGCGCACGAACGGCGCCAGTTCGGTCGAGATATTGAAATTCGGGTCGAGTTGGCGGGCGACTCCTTCCAGAGAAATCAAGGCTCGAATCAGCAGCATCAAATCGGGAGGACACCGAATCGCATGCAGCGAAAGAATCGATATGAAATCGGTGAGCATCGTCCCCACATTGATCCGTTCGAGCGGGTAACCATAATAGTTCTCGACGAACTCGCGCACATCCGTTCGAAGCCGCAACGGATCGTATTCTCCAAACGGCTGGCCGAGCTTGAGAATGGCGGCGACGGCATTCGGGACATTGTTCTTATTGACGGCGACGAACAAGTCGACAAGGTTGTCGCGCATTTCCTGCTCGAACACGCCGATCATGCCGTAATCGATTAAACAAATCGTTCCGTCGGGAAGGATCCTCATATTACCGGGATGCGGATCGCCATGAAACACGCCGATCTCGAACGCCATTTTCATAAAGATGTGCGAACCGTTGGCGGCGATCTGCGTCGGGGAGATCGGCAGAGCTGCGATCGCATCGACGTCGTCGACGCGATACCCGTCGATGAATTCCATCGTCAGTACCGACTCCGAACTCCATTCCCAATAAACCGCCGGCACTTTCAGCGAGGCATCTTTACTGAAATTGTGGGCGAACTCTTCCAGCGTGCGCGCCTCGCGATTGAAGTTGAGTTCGCGGCGGATCGTGCGGGCAAAATAATTGACGAGGCCGACCGGGTCAAAAATCGCCGCCTCGGGAATATGGCGATTGATCAGAACGGCAAGTTCCATCATCAACGACAAATCGCGTTCGACATCGCGGATGACGTTCGGCCGGCGGATCTTAACGGCCACTTGAGTGCCGTCATCTAACGTCGCACGATGCACCTGGGCCAGCGAACCGGCAGCAAGCGGTTCCCGTTCGAAGTGCATGAAGAGCCGGTCGATCGGCTTGCCGAATTCGCTTTCGAGCATCTGCACCGCCATCGCCGACGGAAACGGAAAGACCTGCTCTTGCAGTTTCGTGAATTCTTCGATGACGTCGGGGGGAAGCAGATCGGGACGCGTGCTGATGATCTGGCCGAACTTCACATATGTCGGCCCCAGATCTTCCAGAGCGTGTCGAAATCGTTCGGCACGCGTTTGTCGAGGCAGATATTCATTTTCCTTCTGCCGGAACAAACGGCGACCCCACTGGAGATATCGGCGCAGGTTCAGCCGGTCGACGAGATCGCCGAATCCATGATTCAGCAACACCGTGGCGATTTCCCGGCTGCGGCCGAGGTTTCTCAGAAAACGAAACGGGTGAGACTCCAAAGAGATGATTCCTCGCGATCGGTAATCTACGTTTCGAACCAGTCTTCATTCTGATGCGAATGACAGTGAGTCGGCAACCTCGATCGGCCCGAAATGAGGCAGATCGAGCGTTTGAGCGAATGTCGTGCGCAAAAGTCGTACCGGCATCACGACGCGCCTGCGGAAGACAACGATTCGCGCGATTATACGGACGGAACAGCGTCGTCGATCGGCCGCAGGTGTTGCACCCACGCGGGAGGGAAATTCATCAGCACATTATCGCGGCGAAAACCGTGTCGTTCGAGGTGCGGGGCGATGATCGCATCGAGATTGTGAATGCGCTGCCGTTCGTTGCCGCGGGCAATCTTCTTGCGAATCGGCCGCACATACATGTATTCGAAATACGACAACACGCCGCCGGGAGCCAGCAATTCGAAATAGTTTTCGAAAATCTGTTTGACAAGGTCGGGAGAAAAATTATTGAGCGGCAACCCCGAAACAATAAAATCGTAAGGGGCCTCGGCGTGAAAGTCCTGCAACATGCCGTGAAAGATGTTCGACTGCTGCTTGACTGCTTGAAAATGATGTTCTTTCTCGAAACGGCAACGGAGGACATCGACGAAGGCGTCGTTGAGTTCGACCAGATCGAAGACATCCCCCGGTTTGAGGTGACGCACCAGTTCGCATGTGACGGCCCCCGTCCCCGGACCGATTTCCAACAGACGCACGGGACGATCCCCCTCCCTCTCCTTGAAATACAGCGCGAGCGCCCGCGCCAACCAGCGGCTGCTCGGCGCAATCGATCCGGTCGTGTGAAACTGTTTGCGGAACTGGCGAAAAAATTCGAGTGGGTAACTCACGATGAAATGACCTGCGTCTGTGATCCAATAATCACGGCTGTTGAGTTTCAGATTATTATTGTCACAACTTCACATATGAGGAAAATTATCAGGTTTTCCGGCCCGAAGGGCCAGCAATTCATCTAGCCAGGGGCGAAGCCCCTGGGACTTGTTCCTATGAATCGTATAAGGCCCGAAGGGCCGGCAGATGAAATGCGAGAACGACAAAAGTGCCGGCCCTTCAGGCCTGAAGTCGCACTAGTAAACCGCCACCAGGCCCTGCGGGCCTGGCTAGTAGAACGGCTGCCCCTTTGGGGCTGAAGAGAATTACAATCCAAAATCGCTGACATCCAGAACCACGTTTCGACATTTTTGTGAACTTGTAACAGGATTAATCTGAGAGTCAGTATCCTGAGAAACGGATCCTCAATGTCCCGGGAAACGTTCTCTTGCACCGGTCTGCATTTGTTCGACAATATCGAAACCGACTTTTTCGCTCCAGGCGGTAATGAGCCGCCGATAAATGGGACCGATGGTCCCCTCGCCGAGCGGTCGACCGTTGAATTTCGTCACCGGGAGCAAACAATACGGCGTCGACGAGGTAAACGCTTCGTCGGCGTTGAAGACATCATACGTCTGCATGTCGGCCGTGCGATACGGTATGCCGAGTTTTTCGAGCAATTCGACGACGATCATCTGGCTCACGCCGCCGAGAATGTGATCGGGGCGCGGCGAGTAGACGGTCCCCTGGCTGACGAGAAAGAAATTCGCCGTGCTCGTTTCGGTGACGTTCCCCTGCTGATCGAGCACGAGCGCTGCGGCTTTGGGATCGCCCAGCCGTGCCTGTTGATCGGCGAGATACCAGTGCATCCGGCTGCGCTGTTTGAGTTTCGGGTCGATCGACACCGCCGGAATGTGCCGCACGCTGGGAGTGATCAGATGCTGTCCCGTCGAGAATTTTTCGGCCCACATTTCGAACGGCAGCGGAAACGTATGCACGCCGAGCGTCGGTTGCTTGCAGTATTCGGCCATCGCGAGGCCGTGATATGTCAGATTTTCGCCCGGAGTGACGAAGATGACGATCCCCAGGTCGTGTTTCGGCGGAATGAGAGCCGCGTTGTGAGTGACGAGCTGCTCGATGATGCCGACGAGTTCCTTTTGCGAAACCGGAAGCGAAATGCCGATGCCGGTGAGCGAACGCAGCATTCGTTCGAGATGCAGATCGAGATGAAACGGCTGATGACGAAACGTGCGGACCATCTCGGTGACCGAAGTCCCCAGCACCAGCCCCAAATCGGCGACCGGAACTTTGGCTTCGGAATTAGGGACGATTTTTCCTTTGATGTAGGCGATCGGTTCAGTCATGGGTACCTCGTGAGCGTTCCTTCGTGAATGCGTGAGTTGTGATGTTAAGTGTAACTTTTGCGGCGACGGGTGGGTAGCACGCGCTCAATGGTGGTCGAAACGCACGAGCGGCGGGGTTTAGACCCGCCGTTTTTCTTGTGATGAGGGAGAATGCAAGACGGCGGGGATAAACCCCGCCGCCCATTTGGACCCCGTTCGACCGGGGAATCATTCCGTTCGGATGACTTCGCGTAATCGACCGGCTATACTGCGGGGCAATCAAATAATTCCTGTCGGAAGCGCAGAGAGAACCTCTGCAAATGATCACTTTGAACATCTTCTGAGAAAAACTGTCGGACATCAGTGAGGAGGAAAGACACAGGCATGACGACACCGACGATTGCACCGGGAACGACACGACTGGGCTGGATTGGAACGGGTGTGATGGGGGCCAGCATGGCCGGACATCTGTTAAAGGCCGGCTTCACTCTGACGGCCTTCAGCCGGACGAAATCGAAAGCGGAAGGGCTGATTTCTCAGGGAGCGAAATGGGCCGCGACCCCGAAAGCGGTGGCCGAGAATTCGGACGTCATTTTTTCGATCGTCGGTTTTCCTCAAGACGTCCGCGAAGTGATGCTTGGTCCTGACGGTGCGCTGGCGGGTTCGAAATCGGGAAACATTCTGGTCGATATGACGACCAGCGATCCGTCGCTTGCTGTGGAAATCGCCGAGCAAGCTAAGAACAAGGGTGTTCACAGCGTCGATGCCCCGGTCTCCGGCGGCGACGTCGGGGCGAAGAACGCGGCACTGTCGATTATGATCGGCGGCGACAAAGATATCGTCGAGGCGCTCACCCCCTGCTGGCAGGCGATGGGCAAGACCATCGTGTATCAAGGACCGGCCGGTTCGGGGCAACACACAAAAATGGTCAATCAGATTTTGATCGCCTCGAACATGATCGGCGTCTGCGAAGCGTTGCTCTACGGCTACAAGGCAGGACTCGATTTGCCGACCGTGCTGCAATCGGTCGGCAGCGGTGCCGCCGGTAGTTGGTCGCTGACGAATCTCGGTCCGCGGATCATGAATAACAATTTCGATCCCGGGTTTTTCGTCGAGCACTTCATCAAAGATATGGGAATCGCGCTCGCCGAGGCAAAACAGATGAACCTCGCCCTGCCGGGGCTGGCTCTTTCCCATCAATTGTATCTGGCATTGCAAGCCCAAGGCCACGGTCGCGACGGCACCCACGCGTTGCAACTGGCGCTGGCGAAATTGGCGAACGTCGACTGGAAAAAACGATAGGATCATATAACCGCATAGGTCGCCGAGTTTGAAAACGAAGAATGAATAGCCACAAAAAAACGCACAAATCGCAAATAAAGGCGAAGACATGAATTTCTTTTTTGTGATTTTTGCGTTTTTTTGCGGCCATTAAATTCTTCTTGTATTTCTCTGTCCCCTCTTTGAATCTACAGTAACTTTAAATTAAAACGATACAGGCCGGAGCCTGAAGTCCAACTTTGAGGAATTGGTTCCATGACGCGCAAGGGTGAATTGTTTGCTGGTTTAACAGTTGCGGTGGTGACGCCGTTTCGCGATGGCGAAATCGATGAGCCCGCGTTGCGAAAACTCGTCGACTATCATGTCGAACAAGGGACCGATTGCATCAGCCCCGTCGGGACGACCGGCGAGAGTCCGACCCTCTCTCACGACGAACACGAACGGGTCATCAACATTGTCTGTGAGCAGGCCGCAGGCCGTATCAAGACGATGCCCGGCACTGGTTCGAACAGTACACGAGAAGCGATTCGGTTGACGAAGTTCGCCAAGGCCGCCGGTGCGACCGGTTCGTTGTCGGTGGCTCCGTATTACAACAAGCCGACGCAACAGGGGTTTTACGAGCACTTCAAGGCGATCGCCGAAGCAGTCGATCTGCCGATTGTCGTTTACAACATCCCCGGCCGGACGGCGAAGAATATCGAACCCGAGACGATCGTCAAATTGGGAGAACTCAAGAACATCGTCGCGGTCAAAGAATCGACCGGCTCAATGGACCAGTCGTCGCACATTCTAGCCGGCAGCGAATTGACGATTCTCTCGGGGGACGACAGTCTCACCTTGCCGTTGATGGCGCTCGGCGGCAGCGGCGTCGTTTCGGTCGTGGGGAATATCATTCCGCGGGATGTGAAAGCTATGGTGACGGCGTTTCAACAGGGAGACGTCGCGACCGCACAGAAATGGCATCACAAGATGTTTCCGCTTTGCCGCGATATGCTGGGGCTTTCGACCAATCCGATTCCGCTCAAGGGAGCGATGATGCTGCTCGGACGCGGAAATGGCGAAATGCGCCTGCCAATGACCCCTCTTGATGAAAATCAGCTAAAAAGTCTGGCAAAAACTCTTGCATCGTATGGGCTTGCCACACAACGATAAAGAAGGCGTAACTGATGTGCCGTTCGTCGAAGGTTCTCTTCGACAACGGCGTACGCATGATATTGAGATGAGGAGAGAAGCAGCGTGATTTTTGGTTTCGGCAAAAAGAATCGTGACGACGACGATGATGACGATGATGAACTCGAAGATGAAGAACCACAGATTCTTATCAGCTTCGAAGGCCCGCTGAACAAGCAGGAAATCGACCTCGAAACGAACGCCCGTCTTGTCCAGGCAGCATTGATTCCTGCCAAAGAGGTCGTCTCTGACGGGGTCGCCCAGCGCGCCGAGTTCGTGCGAATCGACCTGAAAGGAAACGCCGCCGTTGTCGTCATGTCGGTCGACGGCATGCCGGTCGCGGGCGAAAAAATGGCCAAGCAAAAAGGGCTGGCCGTTATTCAAATGCTGAAACTGCTGGGAGGCATGGACATCCGCGAGCGGTCCAAACCGCAATCCGGCGGAATGTTGGCGAAGTACGAAGAAATTCCCTACGAAATTCGCCTCGAAACGACGCCGCTCCCCGACGGGAGCGAACGCCTGCTGATCAAACTGCGAAATCTCAAAGACAAACTCTACAGTCCCGATGACCTCGGGATCCCTGAAGAAATCCGGAATAAGATCAAGGAATTTGGTGCGTCGAAAGAGGGTGTGTGGCTCGCTGCCGGTCCCCCTCGTTCGGGAACGACGACGACGATGTACGCCGCCATTCGCTGCGTCGATTCGTATCTGTACAGTTTTTACTCGATTGCCGATGCCACCGGGCGCGATCTCAAATACTTGAGCGTCTATAAACCGAACCCCGGGGACGATCTGCCGACCACACTCGATCGCGTCATCCGCATGGAGTGCGACGACATTTTCGTCGACCCGCTGATCGACGCGCAAATGGCGGGCGTCGTGCTGGAAAAAGCCGAAAGCGTCGGCTTCATGTCGGAAATGACGTCCAAGGATGCCGCGCACGCGATCGAAATTCTGGCGACTTGGACGAACCCGCAACTCGTGGCAGAACGCCTCAAGGGGGTTTTAAGTCAGAAATTGATTCGCAAACTTTGCGATAAATGCCGCGAAGCCTACAAGCCGAACGCAAAGTTGCTGGCTCGACTCGGCCTGCCCGAGACGATCAAGAAATTGTACCGTCCCCCGACTCCTCCAGATGATGACGATGAAGAGGAAGCCCCTCCGGTCTGCTCGGTCTGCCATGGAGCGGCTTACTGGGGACGCGTCGCGATGTTCGAATACATCGACATGACCCCCGAGATGCAACAGGTGATCTCCGGTGGTGGTAAAGCCGATGACATTCGTGCCCAGGCACGTAAAGAGAAAATGCTGTCGCTGCAACGAGACGGTTTGCGTCTCGTCGTCGAGGGAAAGACTTCGCTCGAGGAACTGCAGCGCGTGTTCAAAAACGGCTGAACATCGCTTCCCGTTTCCCGCATTAACCTGCTTGCGAGGAGGGTGTATCCCGATAATCTCGGGACTCGCAATTCACTCAAACACCCCATTCTTTCAGTTGGGGGGCTCTGATGCGCGATTTCGCTTCACTCACTTCTTAAATTTGGCAATTTATACCGAAGATTCCGAATGTAACGGCCGATATTGAACTGTGTACTGGCGACAGATGAACGCTGCAGGGTGTGGCCCGAGTCATCTTTGTTCAGAACACATTTTCAGAATGGGATCAGGCCATGAAGCTGAGTCATTTCCACGTGCGTCTCGCATTTGCCCTTCTGGTCGGGGGGGTGGTTCCCTTCGCGATGACAGGATGCCAGACGACGGTCGGCGGTCAAACGCTCCCCTCCGGTTATTATCTCACGGACGACGTGCAGTACTTCCCAGCCGGACCGGAATTCAAGCTGACCAACGAAGAACAGGCGATCAAAAGCTATCAACAGCAACAGGACACGGATGCATCAGCGCCGTGATGGTCCCTGTGTCTGACGCAGACGGTTTTCGTTTCCCGACGAATACGTCCGTCTGAAATAATACAGATCGAATCAGCGCCTCATATTTAAGCGTATCGTCACGAGTGCCCGCTGCTTTCAGCCTTTTCGAAGACTGAAACGTGTGGGCACCTGGGGGGGACGTGCCTTTCGCAATCGACGAATGCAAGAAACCGACAGACTGGTTCTTGTATTCGTCGGTTCGCGAAAGGATTTTTTTTGCGCTGTCGCCGATCGAACCTACAGGCGTTTTGAGAGCCGGCTTGCCAATCGTTTCAACGCGGGGCTGATGTCGGTCGGCTGCAAATGGACGTTGAGCAGGCTGAAGGCATCCTGGTTGGCCCACGCCGCCTGCAACGCTTTTTCGAGATCCCCTTCGGTATGGATTTCAAATCCCCAGCCTCCTCCGAGCAGATCGGGGAGCCGATGGTAATTCCAGTTCAGGATGTCGTTAAACGGCCCTTCTTGCAGAAACCGTTCAGTCGTGTACCCCTTGTTATTCAACACGATCACAACCGGATTAAACCCGTGTCGTAACGCCGTCGAAAGTTCCAGACACGTCATCTGAAAGGCCCCGTCACCGACAAGCACAATCGGCCGCCGTTTGATATCGGCAACCTGAACCCCAACCGCCGCAGGAATCGCAAACCCCATCGACGTGTAATAGGCCGGGCTGATAAAGTCGGTTCGCTGATGTATCGTCAGATCGATCGCGGCAAACAGCGAATCGCCGACGTCGGCGATCACCGACGTATGGTCGTCGAGTTGATCGTTGAGGCGATCGTATAATCGTTTGACGGTCATCGGCGCATCGGGTTTCGGGACGAACGGCTCACGCGGACGCATGTGCTCAACAACCGGCAAGGTTCGTTTCGCAACCTGCATTTTCCCTTTGGCAAGTCCTTTGACGAAATCGGGGAGCAGGACGTCGTGAAAGTGATGGTGCCGGACGCGAAGTTGTTCGCTCGTGACGTAGACGCATTTCCCGGGGTCGAGATGGGCCGTAAAAATTCCGAGATTGATGTCGGTCATAAACGTCCCCAACAAAATCACACAGTCGCTCTCTTCGACGAACTTACGAACGTCTTCCTGCCCCATCGCTCCTTCGTAAACCCCTAAATTCAAGGGATGCATCTCGCTGACAACCGATTTCCCCAAAAGCGTCGTGCAGATCGCAATCTGGTTTTTCTCCGCCAGTTTCAAGACCTCCTCCTGCAGACCGAATCGGTGGATTTCCACCCCCGCAACGATCACCGGTTTCTGAGCCGATTCGATCAGTTTTCGGGCTTCATCGAGGGCGGCTTTCAGGGCATCGGCATTGCTTTGCATCGTTTCGACTTTGGGCCGATGCGGCATCAAGGCCTTCGTCTGCACCCGGTCGCGGGGGAGTTCGAGAAAGACCGGCCGCTTGTAACGAACCGCCGCTTCGAGACAGCGATCGATTTCGCGAAACGCCGTTAAAGGGTCTTCGAGTGCTGCGTTGGCAATCGTGATCTTCTCGAAGACCTCGCGCTGCGTGTTGAAGTCTTTCACTTTGTGATGCAGCAGAGGATCGCTCCGCCGTTCGTCCATTCCCGGCGCACCGCTGATGACGATGACCGGAGATTTCTCGGCGTAGGCCCCCGCGATCGAATTGCACAAGCTCAAACCACCGACACAATAAGTGACGCAGACGGCACTCAATCCACGGACGCGCGCGTAACTGTCGGCGGCGTAGCCGGCGGAATCCTCACGGGTCATGCCGATGACTCGAATCGGACTTTCTTCGAGCATGCCGTAGAACTGCAAAACGAAATCGCCGGGGATGCCGAAGATGTCGGTGATGCCGTAATCCTGCAATCGCTGAATGAGATACGATCCGATCGAATGTTCTTCACCGTTACGGGCGGCTGCTGCTTGAGTCTTTTTCGCCCCCTTTGACACGGTATGAGTGCGCGCGGTCTTGGATTTTTTTTGCGAAGAGGTCTTGGTAGACGGTTTTGCACGAGCCATCGTTGTTATCTCCTCCCTACGACATATGCCGAGGTTCGATCCGACGGGCCTGAGATACGGAATTCTTAATCTGGGTTCGATTTCTATTCAAATTCTGTGCAGCCAAAGACTTTTGTCAAGGAACATTTCATCACCAACGCTCAAAGGCGTCGAAACGGATGTCAATTTTACATTCGTTCCGATCGGTTTCACCCTTGTCGGTTTTCGTGTCAATCGGCGGGAAAATCAGGAATTCGGGGGACAATCACGAGATGAAACGGTGGTCCGTTCGATCAATGGGCTTGACCCTCGATCGAAAATGTGAGAGAAACCCGATCTCATCCGTTTCTCCTCGAAACTTTCAGCTGTTTGTCACATCCCTCCCCACATCGTTTCATTTCCTACCGCATTGATAGACCCTCACGACGGCCGATCCCGGTCGGTTTCGATTCACCTCCTGCCTGTTTACCTTACCTGTCCATTTCCCACCATTGTAGTCGCCGTTTCCATGCGGCAGGGATCAGCTCATGCACCGCACATTCACGGTCCTGGTCTTCTGCGGAGGGTTTGCCCTCTCCTGCGGGTGTTCGAATTTTATCGAAACGCGAACGATCAACGAATTCGTAGCCGCGATCGACAGCAATAATCTCGATCACGCCAGAACCGTTTCGTCTCAAGATTTTGAACAAAAGGCGCTGCGTAATGCCCAGGCACTGGAAGACTTCAAGATCCTCAAACTCCCCACCGGCGAAGTTTCGGTCGTGAAGGTTGAAGACAAATCCGACGACAGAAAACGTGTTGTCGTCGAAGTGGGCGAAAACAAACGCAAACTGTTATACGAACTCGTTCGCAATCCGAAAACGAACAAATGGGTCGTCGACGATATCTTCGTGAATCAGCGACAACAGGGAATCAAAGCGACCAAGTCGGTCACCGAGCAAATGGATCTGCTGCTGTCGGTACGCGATTTTCTCGACACCTGGGGAGGAGGCTCGCGCGAAGAGATTCTCAACACCGCCGACGCTGAACTCGCCGCCACTCTCGCCGAACTTCCCCCGACATTTCTCGTCAAGTTGACGGAAAACATCGTCGGCGACTACAAGAAAAATTCGAAATTCAAACCGGAAGCACAACTCAACGACAATGCAGCCATCGTTCGGCTCCCTCGCAGTACGGGGGACATGGTCATCTCGTTCGCACTGAAGAACGGAGACTGGAAGGTCCAGGACATTGCCGTTGAATCGCGGGCCAACAAAGAACATATCGTTTCGGTCAGTAAACATGCGACTGTTCTCAACAGCGTCTCTCGCTTTCTTGAAAATTACGCCGCTCAGCAACAGGAGACCGTCGCCGCGTTATGCACCCCGGAATTTTACAAGGGAAGCCTGATCTACGGACAATGGGATGAAGTCCCGTTACCGGCGATGGAAGACCTCGTCCATGACTACACGATCGAGATTACCGAACACCATGCCTTTTTCGTCGCCGATGTCGACCAGGATGTGATGAAGGTCAACCTGCACCGTCAGGAAAACGATACGCTCGGCGCACCGACGAAATTCCTGATCGAAGAAATCACGATCTACGAACGCGGCGCCGATCAGGATCGACTGCAACAAAAACGGCTATCGGCATTGTTTACCAGCAAGGCGATGATGCAGTTGTTTGCTCATTCACTCGCCGAGCGCGACTTGAATATGCTGCGTCAATGTTCGACTTACGAACTGAATCAGAAAGTCTGGAAGCGCGTCGAGCCCGATGTGGTTCCTTACCTGTCGCTCGACGACGTCAATCCCGATCCGCCGCGGATTATGTCGACGGTGTTCAAAGGGCCGGTGACCGAAATCACCGCCATTCAGGGGGACCAGGCATTAACGTACGTTCTGATCGATCAGAATGGACGCATGCTCGTCGACGACATCATTCTTCCCACGACCGAACGCCCGAATTCACTCAAGCAGAATCTCGAATTCATCATCGGTATCCGCGAATTTGCCCTCGGGATCGAGCAACATCAGTTAGACCGTGTGCAGCGGAACGCCTCATCCGATTTCAACCGCGTCGTCTGGCATCAGACGGAACGTCCGCCAGTCTGCGGCGAACAGATTGTGCCGATCTTGCTGACGCCGGTGCAGTCGATTCAGCTCCAGAACGACAAGGCGATTGTCCGACTGGGAAATCCTGAGCGAAGCATTACCGTGCTCATGAATACCGAAGCCCAGCATTGGGTGATTGACGACATGGTGTTGATTGACGGTCCGGAACTTCGAGATCAGTACACGATGAAACGTGAAATGCGACTCGAACTCGCCCGCACGACCCGCCGCCGGGGACCGATCACCGATCCCGATTCTGAATCGGCCATCGTACCGGTCAGCTACGATCAATCTGCCAGGCAGCCGGTGAC
>JAQCEJ010000112.1 GCA_027618475.1 Planctomycetota bacterium
TGGACAACCCCACCCCTGTGCAGAAATTGAGCCGAACTATACTGGGATAAACCCCGCCGCTCGGTTGCTAATTTAGCGTTATTTCGCTTTCGCTGCGGATTTGATTTTCAAGGCGGCCGCATTTCCTTTTTTCGCCGGATACCGCATTGCATGACGAATGATCCACTTAAGATCGAGAGAGGCTCCCTCTTGTAGCCAGCGATCGCAAATCTCAAAGGCTGTTTCCGGATGGTCTTTTGCCATGTCGCCGAGATGATTCGCGACGCTCCGACGCACATATTGCGAAGAATCATTCTTCAGCGTCTCAAGTATCGGTATTGTCAGCTGTGGGTTGGCAATCAGCGCTGGAACCCGCTTCCCCCACGGTAGCCGTGGTCGTGTCCCCTCAGAACACAATCGCCGCACATGCGGATTCGGGTCGCCCGTCCACTCCCTGATTTGCGACAGCGTACGATCTTGCAGTTGAGTCAAAAAGGGACGGATGGCAAACTCCGCAGTAAATCGGGTCGTCAATGCATACAATGCAGACATGGACATTTCAAACGGATCATCACCCCCATTATGCGCGGCATCGATTCCGTATTCCGCGATAAAATAACTGTGAGGCAGGTAGAAAAACTCCGCCAGTCCAAATTCTTCGGCATCCGTTTTCGCGGGAGTCAGCGAATTCAAGACCACACCGACTGCCTGTCGGTAGGTGCCAGGCAAATGTTGCTGCATGGCCGCGGCGATGTGCCGTCCCCGTTGCATCAGCTCCAACTCGTCCAAGCCGTTCAATGCAGTTCGTCGAAACGATTCGACGTCAAAATCGGGATTCACAATCGAGAGATTGTGCGCGAGGTCATCCACCGCTTCTGTGTCGAGCAGAAGTTTGAGCGGAACACCTTTTTGAATCGCCCGGGGTGCCGCCGGAATACGAGGAAGACCCGATACAGTGTTATTCATTCGCGGTACCAATGCGGGTTAAAGTTGATGCACACCGGCCCGTAAATTACTTCGCTCGCCACAGACCGTCGAACGTGTCGGCGGGACTGGGGGGTTGCAGGTGAGCGCCCCGATTGTATTCGGCCCAGAGCACGGGCCACAATCGCGGGTGATCGCTCAACAGGGAACCGGGTGACGGATACACATACTTGATCCGCAGGTCGCCGTACTCGAATAACCCTTCTTGACCAATGGTGTTGCCGCTCGGCCAGCGCGATTTGACGTTCATCAGTTGTCCGAGTCGATGAACTTCCAACGGAGTCAACGGAGCGTCAAACGTACGGCCCCAGGCGTTCGGATTTTTTCCGTCAGCGCCGAAGTCGAATCGATAGTCGCACGCGATCGAGACGAACGCCGCTATGGGCAAGCCTTGCTGTCGAGCGTAATCCCCAGACTTCTCTGCCGTCGCCGAAAGCATCAGCGCGTGCTTCGGTTCGTAGAGTTGAGCGACAACGCAAGGCCAGGGGGTTCCTCGTGGCCAGGGGTGTTCTCGATATCGCCAGCCATCTCTGCCGAAATCGAACTGCCCGTGCGCGTACGGTGTGATCAGCGCGTTCGGGGCTTGCTGTCTGGTTAACTCAACCACCTCTGCGACCATCGCGTGAATCGCCGGCGCATAGCGTGGGTCGCTGCTGTATTTTATCCATTGATGCAGTTCGGTGCTGATGACCAGAAAATCGGGGGGTCGACCGGCAGACCACTCGGTAAACTGGCTCAACCGTTCGAATGTCTCGTTCAGATGCTTTTTCCACCAATCGGCGTCGGCGTATTCCCAGGGAATGGCATCGTCGGGAAATTTTCCGTCATCAAAAGCAAACAACGAAAAAATTGTTTTACAACCCGTTCCAGCCTGAATCTTCGCCCCGAGTTCGCATTCCTGTCGATCGGGATTCTGCCCCGTCGGCGTCAGCGTTCCCGTGATACGAGCCCATTCCGTCAGTTTCTGTTCATCTCCCGCCCACTGTTGAATCGGGACATGCGTCCCATGCAAAGTGGGCAACGGCTTGAGCTGGTACTCATCAGGTAGGGCATCACCCGAAATCAACACGGCGAACAAAAAAGACACGATTCCTGTACCGTTCATTCCTCACACCTCTGTAGACCGCCATTTGTTAAATGTCACAACAAAAGAGCCGCGCACAAAGTAAGCGACCAACCCAACCAGCGACAATTTGTAGAAGAATCAACCGAACATAAGAGGGTCCGCAGATTCACGCAGATGAACGCAGATATTATTGATTCTCATGTGGGTCGTGGTGTGAAGAGAAGCCGTTCTTGACCGCTCGATGATACTACACGCCATGCAGCATTGGTAATCATTTTATTCGACCGGCTGTTACCCATGTCCCCGGTCTATACACACTGGGAGGGGAGGTTACGCAGCGTCTGGGTGAGGGGCGAGTTCGACGTTCAATGACGTATCAACGCTCATTCCACCCCTCAACTGGCGGCTTTGCCGCCGACCTCTCCCGCAGGGAGAGGTGAAAAGGGGTTGGGTGGCTGATCTCCGTTGGCTTGCGGATTACCGCGCTCCACTCGCGACGGGAGCGTCCCGAAGCATTCTTGCCTGTGCGACCGACGTGTCGATCGACAGCGTGATCGTCACCTCCCAGCGTCCCCCTTCGGGAGCGGTGAACTGCCAGTGCGGGACGACGGCGGCACTTTGATGCACGAGTTCGAAGCCTCCCTCTGACTGGCTGATCGACTGGATCGGCAATGTCCAGACACTTGCCCGTTGAGAAAGTTCAACAGCGGCGTCGACACCGAGCCATTCGTCAGTCAGGCCTAAGCGATCGACGTCGTTCAACTGCAACACCGATTGCAACTGACCCAGCTGCTTGCCTGTGGCGTCGTAAAAATAACGATCATTGGCACCGGCGGCCATCGCCGCGAAATTGAATTCGACGGCGAAGTGCAACGGAATATCGCGAGGCAATTCATCCAACTGGTAATGGATTTCGATTTGCCCGCCGACGTTCACATCGACAGCCACAGTTTTCGTCAACCGAATCTGATACGGCCCGACCAGCCCGTTGCGCGACATGCGAACTTCGACCCGATCGTCGCTGCGGCGGAGCACGGTTTCGTAGACTCCGGTGGCGAAATCGCCGAGTTCACCTTCTCCTTTACGGAAGGCGTCGATCGAGAGCTGTGGTTGCAGGAAGTGATCGACGAGGCTCTTTCTTGGCCAGCGATCGTAATCGATCAGCTTATCGAGATTCGGCTGCTTGAACTTCACCATATCGTGAATGCTGGCGACTTTTCCATCCTGTGCATGCTGCTGATGACCGGCGTTCCGCACTTTATCGTGGTACGGCTCGGGACGGCGGTTGAGCGTCGCGAGCAGATTGACCGCCGGCTGACGTAAATCGAGTTCGTAGAGATGTCCCCCTTTGTTGGGAGCGAGAAACGCCACCATGCGATCGGATCCGATGCGGATTTCTTTGCGGCCGTCGAGATTGTAGTCCTCCGCCGTGACTTCCACCCAGCGATCGGTGCGACCCGCGACTTTTTCGAGCAAGGAATCGGCCTCGATAAGATGCCGATAAATCGCATTGCGGAGATGCGGCAGGTACAGCCCTCCAAAGGCTCCGTGCCAGTAAGGGCAATTGCATTGTCCGCGATACAATTCGGTCTGAGCCTGCTGCCAAATGCCCCTTTTCGACGTATTACGAGTCGATTCGTCGAGGTCGTCGAGTTTTCTGCTCACCTGCATCATGCGGGTGTACATCTCGTTGGCTTCGGCGTATTTGACACGGAAGTTCCGCCAGAACCCCCCTTTGAGAAACTGCTTGAGCTGAGGCCAATCGTGCTCGTGTTCCTTCGTGTGAACAAGGTGTGTGTATAACTCCTGCTGATCGGTCGGCAATGCCCATTCGGTCATCTCGCGATAACTGCAATCCGACAGATAATACCGCCCCACCGGAGGAACCTGATCGACGGCATCGGCGAGAGTTGCAATCTTGAGCCAGTCGCGATTCTGACGTAACGCCTCGAAGAAGTGACGCAGCCAGCCATCGGCGTAAACGTGCTTTTTTGTCCCCGGCCATGTCCCGAATTTTTCGCCGTCGTCACCGAATGTAACCACGGCCCGGGGATTCGTTTCGGCCACGCCGCGCAGATAGTCGATCGTTTCTTGCGGCGAGGCGAATGGAATCGTATAGCGTAGTTTTTCGCTTCCGGGAAAGATTTTCAGCAGCCGGCCTTCGTCTTCGCTGAGGTAATAGCCGTGCAGTTGATCTTCGCGAAGTCCGGAAGATTTGAAATGAAAATCGTCGAGGATCGTATATTCGATTCCCGCTTCGACAATGTCCGAAGTAAAACTTTGCTCCCAGACGCGTTCGGGCATCCACATGCCGCGTACTGTCGTTCCAAATAATTGCTCGAGATAACCGCGATACAGACGAATTTGCCCGACGCGATCGCGGCGGGGAATACTGGCGAGTATTGGTTCATAAAACGGACCACCGACGATTTCGATCTGCCCGCGATCGATGAGCCGACGCACGAAATCGATGTACTCGGGATGTGTTTCCACGAGCCATTCGAGCAGACTCCCCGAAAGGTGCAGTGAAACGGGAATCTCGGGGAAATCCTGCAGAACTTCGAGAAATGGCGCGTAGCTGTCCTGGTAGGCTGCTTCGAAAACTCCGTCGAAGTTGCCGACCGGCTGATGATTGTGAATGGCCAGAATAAGTCGTAGCTGGCTGGTCATGGACAAAATCCTTTCGTCCCAACAATTCTCGACAATGTTCGGTGGGTGCTGACGTGAGAGCGATTGATCGGGGGAATGCTTACGGCTGTTTCGGATGTGGTTTTGCACATTCGAACATCGTCCATCTCTGGCCGGGAGTGAAAACTCCTGGAATACGATGATAAGCCCCGACGGGGCAACAGACCATTCATACCCGTACCAATCATTCCTCGGTCACCCCGTGGAAAGTTTAAATCAAGCTTAGACGTTTGAAGCCGTTTATCAGACGACTTCGGTTATCTATCTCATGCATTCTTTGTGGGAATTCCAAGTCGCCTGCGAAGGAAATTCGCCACCCTTTCGGGAAATCGAGTCGACCGTAACGATCACGCAAACACGGAAGGAATTGCGTGCCCACGATCGGTCGGCAATTCGACATCACGCAAAAAAGTAGCAGCTTCTTCGGGAGGAACGGAATTGATATAAAACCCGCTCCCCCATTCGAATCCGGCCACTCGAGTCAGTCTCGGGAAAATCTCTATGTGCCATAAGTAATGTGGAAGTTCGCTGGTGTCGAATGGCGCCGTATGAATCACGAAATTGTAAGGGGGATCGTCGAGCGCGGCTTCGAGTTTACTGAGGACCGTCTTCAATACCATGCCGAGTTCGTCGACACCTTGGCACTGGATATTCTCATAATGGCTGGAATGCGTCTTGGGCAATATCCACGTTTCAAACGGAAATCGGCTGGCATACGGGCAGAATACGACAAAATTGGGAGTATCGAGCACGATTCGCTTTCCCGCCGAGAGTTCCTGCTGAATCATGTCGTCATAGATGCAGCGGCCGCGATAATTGAAGAATTCCAGCGATCCCGTCATTTCTTCCCAGACCGAAATCGGCACGACCGATGTAACGATCAGCTGTGAATGGGTATGAGCGATGGTGGCACCGGCCGACATCCCTTTATTTTTGAAGATCAACCCGTGAACCAGTCGCCGGTCTTTTTTGAGATCGACCAGACGATCGCGGTAGATCCAGAGCACTTCGCGGATATTGTCAACCGACAAGCGGGACATGTTGGTTTCGAAGTGCGGACATTCGATGATGACTTCGTGGGCGCCGATCCCGTTCATCATGTCGTAAATGCCGTCACCTCGCTTTTCCAACGTCCCCTCGACTTGTAAAGCCGGAAACTTATTGGGAACGACGCGAACGCGCCAACCGGGACCGTTTGCCTGAGTGCCGGGTTCGCGATAAGCAAGGATTTCCGCGGGAGTCGCACTTTCGTTTCCGACGGCGAAGGGATCGAATCGGGTTTCGAATTCTTCGCGATCGGGTTTATACGATTGCGGACGTTTTGCCCGGTCGGGGGCGATAATTACCCAACGTCCGACAATCGGGTCTTTTCGGAGTTCCGACATGATTTTTACCGTAGTCCTGATGTGCGATGTGGTGGCTGCTCAACGTTGTGTTTTGTGGGGTTGCGTCATGCGTTCTTCATTCGTTTGCCGTCTCGTCGCCTGCAAAATCGTCTTTGTTTCATCTGCAGATCAATCCTTCTGCTTCACGCTTGCCACATGATCAATTCGAAATCGGGCGAGGGGACCGTTAATTCCACTGTTCCCTCATGAGGAACGCGCTGCAGACTTTGCTGATCGGCAAGAAGGTCAAGCGAGAAGTGAATCGAGTCGCCGGGATTTACGCCCAAGTCCGACAATTCAATTCCGAATTCGAAAATCTGGCCGATGCTGACCTCGGTCGTCGCCTTGGCAACCGGCTTGTTGTTACGAAAAAGCTTTGCCGTGGGAGCGCTTGTCTTGCAGTCGGCAATGCGGATTTCCATTCCCTTCGGCTCGATGAACTGTATCCGCATTTCCGTGGCCCGGGCAAGATCTTCGATGGCCCGAGAAATCGTATCGACCCGGAGCAGAAACCGAGTCGGATCGAAGCCGAAATAGATCTCCCGAACCAGACCTTCGGTCACCAGCGTCATCGTGCCACGTTCGCTGCGGCTGATGTAACGACCGGCGCTGATCCATTCGAAGTACGTTTTGCGGCCATTCACTTTTACGGGCAAAAAGCCGGTTGGTTTCGTGTGCAACGCCCTTCGCTCGGTACTCGTAATCGGGTGTTTCAAAATCGAAGGAACACTTTCCCCCAGCAACAGATAAACGTTCTGCAGGTGTTGGCGAAACAATTGATCGAACAACTCGTCCTGCGCCGACGAGTGATCATCGCCGAACCACCAGAACCAGTCGCTTCCTTCGGCGATATACATCTCCTGCCAGGCCCGCTCGATGGCATCGGGTTTCGCCTCTTTTTTCTCGGTCTCCTGCTTCAGAAACTCACGCGTGAGATGCAGCAGATCCCAGGCAGTGTTGTCTTCGTGATGGCCGATCCAGATGGCAAAGTTATGCGAAATCCAGCTTCCCGCGAACAGATTTTGAATCCGATCGGTCGCCGGTCTTTTTCGCAATGTTTCGCCGATCTTCACCGGCTCGATGTGCGGATGAGCGGCGGCCTGCTGATATAACGTCCTTAAAAAGGTGACGCCGCCGTCGTAGTAATATTCCCAGCAGTTTTCGCCATCGAGAATAATCGGCACCAGTGCCGGTTGCCCGGTGTGTGCGGCGTCGACGGCGCGCCCGATCGCTTCCACACGATTGAGCAAATCGGTGGCACCGTGGGCTGAATCTCCTCGCTGATAATGGAAACCGATAAGATCGCTCATGGCATGATCGCGAAAGACAATTTGTACCTGTTTGCCTCCGGAATCGATCCGCCACGGTCGGAACAGCATTTCGGGATGACGGATGTGCCCTTGGCCGTCGCGCGAAACCCAACCGTTGGTCGATGCCGCGAGAATTTCTTCATCGGTGGCAATCCATTCGATTCCCTGTTCGGCGATCGCGGGGATAATGTCGTGCGAGACGGAACCCTCGGACGGCCACATGCCAATCGGAGCTTTACCGAACAGTTTTTTGTGGTATTCGACGCCGGTTTTCAAATGATGGTACGCATCCTCTTTGTATGAATCGAGTGCTTTAGGCAACTGGCAATGAGGCATCGCCTGCCGGGCCGAACGTTTATCCCACAAGAGGGGCAGAATCGGGTGATAAAACGGTGTCGTCGTGAGTTCGACCTGTCCGCCGTCGGAAAGTTCGCGGTGCAGGGGAATCACCTGCCGGAGAATCTCCATCTGCTTATCGAGCAGCCAGTTCTTTTCGTCTTCGGTCCAGTATTGTCCTTTGTCGCGAAAAGCCTTGAGATCGGAATCGACTTCGAACGCCAGCGGATGCATCCAGGTCAGGTTGCTCCAGACCTGTAAGTCGCGAAGGTCGCGGGCCGAAAAACGTGCAACGGCCCGCTCGACCGGATCGATTCCGAAGCCGCGACGCATGTATAATTCAAAATACCGCGGGTAGGGACGAATCATGCTGTCGACGTTCGCCATGAAGAAGTTGTCCAACATGTAGTGGACGTCTTCCTTCGCCATTCCTTTCGACGCCATCTTTGAGATGTCGAGGTGACGGTCGCTTTTTCCGTGTTCGGTGTAGCGTTCGATCTGCAACAACAGGCTGGGGACGAGATTGATCGTGCAACGGAATTCGGGCACTTCCTTGATGTGCAAGGCCATCCCGTAATAATCCTTCGTGCCATGGAGTCGAACCCAAGGCATGGGATTTTCGCCGCTGACATCATCGGGATAATAAGGCTGATGCTGATGCCAAAAAAAAGCCAGCGAAACCGAAGTCATTTCAAGTCATCCCTGTTGTGAAATCTGCATCCGTTGCGTGCCGTGCGTCTCTCTGTCACTGCTTGCCATGATGGCGTTGAATCGTCGCTTTGATATTGAATCGCGTCAATATCGTTTATCCGTCACATGGACCATACATCACGTCTTTGTTGGGATTCAATGAACAGTTCGTCCGACCCAGTTTAACGTCCGGCACCCGCTTCACCAGCCGAAACTGGCCCGGTCGAATTATCAGAATGAACAGGTAACGTGGCATGAACGGGTCGGGACAGCACTTTGTCGTAGACTTCCAGATACCGTTTTGCACTGTTATGCCACGACCAGTCCTGACGCATTCCGTTTTGCACGATTTGAGTCCAGATGTCCCTGCGTGCAAACAGTTGAACCGACTGTTGAATGAGATCGATAAACGCAGATGACAGGTATTCGGTAAAGACAAAGCCCGTTGCTGTGCCATTCGCTAGAGTTTCGTGCGACACGGCAGTCACCGTGTCGGCCAACCCTCCCACGGCATGAACGATTGGCACCGTACCATATTGCAGGCTATACATCTGATTGAGGCCGCATGGTTCGTAACGGCTTGGCATGAGGTACATATCGGCACCGGCTTCGATGCGATGCGCTAACGCTTCGTCGAAACCAATCTTCACCGCAATCTGACCGGCGTGTTGACGTGCCGCGTCGACCAGCGCCGTCTCGTAGCGGCTTTCCCCCGAACCGAGAAAGACCAATTGCAATCCGGTCGCGAGCAGCGTTTCCAGATTCTCGATAATCAGATCTATCCCTTTCTGGTCGGTCAGGCGGGAAATCATCCCCGCCAGCGGTGCATCACACTCGACCGGAAGTCCCAGCTCTTTTTGCAATTCCGCTTTGCAGCGGGCCTTCCCTTGTGCTAGAGAATCGATGTCGTATGTCTCGGGAAGAGTGGCATCGGTTGCAGGATTCCAAATCGCCGTGTCGATCCCGTTGAGAATGCCGACAAGATCATCGTGGCGTGTCTGCAATACACCCTGCATACCACAGCCGAATGCCGAGGTCTGAATCTCCTTCGCATAAGACGGACTGACGGTCGTGATCAAATCGGAAAAAACAATTCCCGTTTTGAGAAGGTTGAGTTGACCAAAGAATTCCATCTGATGCCAGTTGAAATACTTCCAGTCGAGGCCCGTCAATAACATGTCCCAATGCCAGAAACTTCCCTGAAACGAAAGATTATGAATCGTTATTACCGAGCGGGTTTCCTTGAGCTGCGGCTGCGCGCGACCTTCAATCGCCAGAAGTGCCGGTACCATTCCCGTCTGCCAATCGTTGACGTGAATGACATTCGGATGAAACCCCAATAGACGTGTCGCTTCAAGCAAACTGCGCGAAAAGAAAATGAATCGTTCAGAATTGTCGGCGTAATCGCGTCCGTGCTCCTGATACAATCCGTTTCGCTGAAAATACGTCGGCTGATCGACGAGAATGACCGGGACGCTTGTCCCCGGTAAAACGGTTACATACAGTTGCCCCTCGACCAGTTTGTTTCCTAGCCGGATGCGAAGCGTCGAACCGCATCGAATCGGTGTCATGCCCCGGCGATTGAGCTCTTCTCTTACGCCTCGGTAAAAAGGCATGATCATCCAGACCTCGGCTCCTTGAGCCGAGAGCGCCTGCGATAATGCCGATGACACGTCTGCCAACCCACCGGTTTTGGCAAAAGGGACTGCTTCGGACGTGGCGAATAGTATTTTCATATCAACGGGAACGTGTAAAAACGACAAATCGAAGGGAGTGCCGCATGGTAGCTCATCATCACTATCGGCAGACTCAGCGTAATCCTTAAACTTTCCCCATCATTCCACATCACAATACGAGACTGTGGTGTTTATCGATACGTCTCTTGGTTCCAGCGATCGGGCGAATTTTAACGTAAGTCTTTTGGAATGAAAAGGATTCGTTCGATCGATTTTCAACGTCACTTGCAAACGAAGGGTATGGCAACGCATAAAATCCTTTCGAGTTTTTCTTGGTTCCACCGTGTCACCGGCGTCTCTATCAGCCAACAGAACGATCTTCAGAAACGAGCAGTATTGAAGAATGCACCCATTAAGCACTATTGAATTCTTCGCCCACAGTGGAACCGAGTTGTTTGCAGACGACCTGAATGAGTACCATAGACGAGGTATTCTTTAACCTTGGGTGTAACCCACTCGCCATACTTCTGCAGATTGCCGATGATCGATTCCTCTTTGTTACCGTCTCATCAACGCGAATCTGGTGACATTCCCAGTTCGGTAAACGATTTCCAATGGGAACTTGCCGCCGAGGGGATCACGCTGCGCATCCGCTGGATCGGACTTTGCGTCGGCTATCTACTTGTCAACGCTCTGCACGGTGAATCCAATACCGCCATATTAAACGCCATTCTCACATTGGGAGCGGTCTACGCCGTACTCGATACCTATTGGAGCGTACGGGGTAAGGTGTTTTTGAGCAACTGGCCGGTCGTCGTCTCGATCATGGAGGCGATTTTTATCGGATTGCTGTGCCACTTTGACCAGGGCTTGAACAGCCCTTTCCGTTACTATTACTTTTTGTCGCTCATCGTATGTGCCCTGCGTTATACGTCGGGTGTTACGCTCGCGACGCTCGGCTTGCACGGTACGAGCTACGCCGCATTGGTCTTCAGTCGCCAGCGTCCCACCTCGGATGATTTTCAGACATTTATCCTTATGTTATTCTGGATGGGCTGGGTCACCTGGGCCAGCACCGCGTTTTCGAAATTGATCCGCACGGCAAGTCGGAAGATGTCTCTGCTAAATCAAAAACTTCAACAGGATCAAACCTTGTTGGAAGCCCGCATCACACAAAGGACCAAAGAACTACAGGAATCGCAAGCCTTGCTGGTACATCAGGAAAAACAGGCTGCGTTCGGTTTGTTAGCTGCTGGAATCGCACATGAAGTCGGTAATCCTCTAGCGGCCATCAGTTCGCTGGTGCAGATGCTTAACCGTCGCGACGCCGATCATTACACACGCGAGCGTTTGCAGATGGTGGACGATCAGCTGATGCGTATTCAGCGAACTCTGCGCGAACTCGTCGATTTCAGCCGACCGGCGAATCGCCAGGAAAGTTTGTGCGACATTCACGAAGTTCTCGAGGTTGCTCTCAACATTGCCAAATACTACAAGCGGAAAAAAGGAAAGCAGATCGTCACTCGCTTTGCCCGTGGCTTGCCACAGTTGCGCGTTGTCCGCGATCAGCTTGTGCAGGTGTTTCTCAATCTCATTCTCAATGCGATGGACGCTACCGAAGAAGGGGGGACGATTGAGATCACCACGTCGCTTTCCGACGGATGGATTCGCGTCGCCATCTGCGATGACGGACACGGCATCTCGGACAGACTGAAAGAACAGGTATTTCAACCTTACTTTACCACTAAACCAACCGGAACCGGGCTTGGCCTGTTTGTCTGCCATAGAATCATAGAACAGATGCGCTGGGGCAAGATTGAACTCACCGACACGTCGAATCGCGGTACAACATTTACCGTTTCCGTGACCTGTGACCTTGTCCGACAGCATCCCGATGTCGAACCGGACGCGTCGGGACATACCACCGAAACTATTCAAGAACTGAACATCACGTGAAGCAAGACCGCTCGATTCTAATCGTCGAGGATGAAGACATCATCCGTATTACGCTGGGTGAGTTTCTCTCGAGCGAGGGATACAAAGTCGCAACAGCCGGCACTGCCGCCAACGCACTGGCTCTTGCCAAGGCTCAGGATTTCGACGTTGCCATCTGCGACGTTCAACTTCCCGATGGAGACGGGATTAAACTGCTCCGCCGGTTGCAGCAACTCAATACGAATATCAGCGTATTGATCATTACCGCCTATGCGACTGTCGAAAACGCCGTCGAAGCTTTCAAAGCCGGCGCATTCGATTACCTCGTGAAGCCCGTCCGGTTTGAGGATCTCAGCCATAAGCTCGAACGTCTGCTGCAATATCGCGATCTGCACGTCGAGAATCAGACCCTCAGACGCGAACTCGCACGGCGGAACGACTTTGGCCAGATCGTCGGTTCGAGTCGTGCCCTGGCCGACTTGCAAGTGACGATCCGCAAGGTGGCACAAACGAACTCCAATGTTCTGCTGGTCGGCGAATCGGGAACCGGTAAAGAACTATTCGCCCGGGCCATCCATGCCGCCGGCCCGAAACATGCGGAAAAATTTCTCGCGATTAACTGCGGCACGCGCCCTATCGAACTGCTCGAAGGACAACTCTTCGGCATTCGCGCGGGAACGGTCGCCGGAGTCGAATCTGATGTTCCCGGATATCTGCGCCATGTCGGGCAAGGGACCGTCTTTCTCGACGAGATTTCACAACTGCCGCTGGGTACGCAAGCGAAACTTTTAAGAGCCGTCGAATATGGCGAAATTATTCCCATTGGCGGATCAGAAGTCGTTCGTGTTTCGGCACGATTGATTGCATCGACCACTCGCGAACTTCTCCGCGAAGTCGCCGAGGGAAAATTCCACGAAGATCTGTTCTATCGGCTCGATGGAGTAAAAATTCGCACGCCTCCCTTGCGCGAACGACTCGATGACATTCCCGAACTTGTCGATCATTTCATTTCGCGGCATGCGCTGGCTATGGGCAAGCATGTCCTCGGGGCCAGCAGCGAGACGATGCGACTCTTGATGTCGGCCGAATGGAAAGGAAACGTGCGGCAACTCGACAATGCCGTCGAACGTGCGGTCATGATGTGCGATGGGACGCACATCGAGCCGAAAGATCTTCCACCCGATTTACTCGGGTTAGGCCAGCCGCTTCCCGACACCGACGACTTACGATCGGCACTGCGCCACTACGAACGGCTGCATATTACCCGCGTCCTGCGCCAATGGGCCGACAAACGCGAAGCTGCCAAGCGCCTGAAACTCGGGTTATCGAGTTTATATCGCAAGATTGAGGAATTGGAGATCGATGTGTGACTGTGCTTTTACCGCGACGAGAATGATTCGACACCCCAATGGCGAACCGTCTCCTCGACTCTCTCCCGGGCAGTGAGGGAAATGAACCGCATTATCGATTAAACAAAAACGCCGAGCTGTTGATCAATGCCCACATGATGTCTTGAGCCCCTTCAGCGGGGCTGCCAATCTCGTTAAGGTAGGCGACGCTCTGCGCCATTTCTTCCGGAGTCGGTTTGCGACAAATCACCGACAGATAAACTTCGGCGACAAATTCTTCAGCGGTCACATTCGCCGCCGTTAATCGCGCAATGACCCCTTGCGGATGTACGATCGCTTCAGCAACGGTGGGACCGTTGACCAGATTGAGCGTCTGTCCGAGACTGACTTCGCTGCTTCGTTCGCATTCGCAGGGGGACTCACGTGGAGCCCGGCCGAACATGTCCAAGAAGCTGACATCAATTTGTGGATCGGGTAATTGCGTCGCCCGATACCCTGGTGGAACACCCGGTAGCTGGGTCGGTGCGCCGGTGGCAATCATGATGGCATCGTACAACGACTCCGCCCCCAGTCGGCGTGGAATGGCGTGAGAAAAATTTACGGTGTCTTCTTCGTTCCATTCGTTCGTACGAAAACTTCGCTGATAGGTATGCGACAAGGCGATCGTGCGGATCAGATGTTTCAAATCAAAATCATGTGCGACAAAATCGGCCGTCAAAGCGTCGAGCAATTCAGGATTGCTCGGAGGGTTGCTCGCTCGAATGTCATCAACCGGTTCGATAATGCCTCGACCTGTGAAATAACTCCAATAACGATTTGTAATGCTCTTGGCAAAATAGGGGTTCTCTTGGGAAGTCAGCCAGGCCGCCAGTTGCTCGCGTGGATCCGCCTCGGTCGGGACTTCGCCGTTGTGTGTAAATGGGAACGTCGCTTGAACGACTTTGCCTGTTCCCGGATGGACGATCTGTTGTGAGCTACGAAGATTGTAGACAACTTCTTCACCACCAATCGGGCCCGGTTTACGTCCCACGTTCGCGAAAAATGCGGAGAGTTCGTAGTACTGAGTCTGAGTCCAGCGTTCGAAAGGATGGTCGTGACACTGGTTGCAACTGAATCGCGTACCCAAAAAGACTTGTGTCATGTTTTCCATCAGGACTTTAGGTTCGCGGCCAATGCGGAAATAATTCGCGGCCGGGTTTTCGTACGCACTGCCTGTGGCCGTCATCAGATCGCGGGCAAATTCGTCGTATGGTCGGTTTGTTGCCAACGCATCCCGAATCCAGTTGCGGAATGTCCAGACCGCCTTTTCGTCAATATGCTTGCGACTGCTGAGTAACAAATCGCTCCACTTCAACGTCCAGTGTTCGACAAATTCGTTGCTGGCAAGCAATTCGTCAATTTTCGCTTCCCGTTTTGTCCGAGAATCGAGAGGATCGGACAAAAACGCATTCGTCTGCTCGACGCTCGGGGGAAGCCCCTGCAAATCGAGCATGATCCGCCTCAAGAATTCATCATCGGTGCATAAGTCTGACGCAAGAAGTTTCATGCGCTGCAGTTTTTGATTGACGAGCGTATCCACAAAATTGAATTCGGGACTTGCACGCCATTCATATCCAGGCCGTTCACCAATCACCGTCACCGGAGCCGCTGCGTATTGCCCTTCGTAACGAACGAGTGCCGCGGCTTCGCCGCGACGAACCGCTTTCACCAGACCCGACGCCGAGACGGTCGCCGTTTCGAAATTGCTGGTATCGAACACGGCGTCACGAGTCACGTCGCGGACAGTCCCGTCATCGTAATAGGCTTTGACAATCAACTGTTGCACGTCGGTTTCGCTTTGCAACAACGGTTCGGCAGGGAAGACTTCGAGTTTTGTCACTCGAGAGGCTTCGGCGTACTGACACCCTTCGGCAATCCAGTCATAAATCAAGCGGTATGTTCGAGAATTTTCATCGAACAGAAATCCCCCTTCGTGCGGCACACCTTGCGTCGGTTTGAGCAGAATCAAACTCTGGTCGGGCTGCGAACGGTTATATCGGCGACCTGCATTATCGTCGATCAGCACGGTGTAATCGAAGAGCGGATCATAACCGCGCAATGAGAGTTTCATGCCACCGCGCCCTTTTTGAGCTCCATGACACGTCCCCTGATTGCATCCGACCTTTGCCAGAAGGGGATTGATTTCACGTACAAAACTGATCGGTGTGTCATCAATCGATTGCACGGTGACCGGAACCGCGATTTGCAGACCTGCCGCTTCAACCAATAGCTCGGTCGTGCCGACTTCAACTGGGACGACGTAACCATCGGCATCAATTTTCACCTGCGGCCCGGAAGATATGATTTTCGCCGTCGACGTCAGATCGTAAACAAGCCCCTGTGCGTCTTTTCCCCCGATGAGCAGACTCTGGGCATCGCGGGCTGCCGAGATCGTCAACGATGGCGGATACGGCACCAGTTCAACAATCGCCCGTTGATCTGCCGCCGATGTTAGGTTCGCCGACAGAATCATCGTCAGCAGGAAAGCGTTCCCCATCATATTCCGAACGGTCATATCTTCTCTCCGGACCATTAGCGTTTTCCCGGTCAAGTCGTCACTGCCAAATTCATTTTCGCCAACTCAATATTTATCTCGATTGATTACTGACCTGCAACGGCCGGCGTAATCGTCACAGGAACCAATTCGCGAACCAGTTTTCCGGATTCGGCATTAAAGAACCGCACGCGGCCATCGAAACCTGCTACGGCGACTTCGGTGCCGTCCGGCTTATAAGCGACGGCATAGACGGGGGAGGTAATCCCCGTTAATTCGTGAAGCACCGTCCCGGCTTCCGTATCACAAATCCTCGCCGTACCACTAACGGCTGTGCTTCCTCCCACGACGAATTTGCTACCGTCGGGGTTGAATTGCAAACTGTATATGCGGCCGGGAAGAACAGGATATCCCCGAATTCGATTGAAGTCGTCGCCGATCACCCGTTTTTGCGTCCGGAAGATTTGATACAATTTCGGTTCGCCATCGGCTCCGCCTATCAGTACATTTTCCTGCGTTGGGTGCCGCTGGACCGCCGTCAGCCCCCCTTTTAGAGCCCCCGGTGTGATACTGGTGATGTTGTCGACGAACTGTCCGTTTTCGATGATTAACAATTTCATCGCCATATCGCGGCTGACGGTAATCAGGTGATCGAGTTGCAGCGAAAACGTCGTGCCGAGAACATAGTCGGAGTGCGCGTCCGACCGCATGATCTGCTTGCCGTCGGCGACATTAAGCACACGGGCACTGTTATCTCCCCCTCCAAACGCGAACTTGGTTCCGTCGTCGCTAAACGAACCGCCGAACAGCGTTTCGTTGGCGAATGTCCCTGAAAATGTCAGCGTTTTGGATTCGACATCCCAGAACTGAACTTCACCGAACAGCGAAGGTGTGCCGCCAACAGCGGCCAGGATTTTGCCATCGGGAGAAAATACAAGAGATTCAATCCGCTGCGAACGGCCGATCAAACGGGCGACAATTCCCGATCCATCGGCATTGTGCAGCAGAATCTCTCGGAAACCGGAAACAGCCAGCAGCGTACCATCGGGAGAATACGCAATCGCCGAGACGACCGGAGCACTCTGATAGATCGGGGGATTTTCGTTACTGATTGTATCGGTGATCGAATCGGGGGTATCGTTGTGAGCCCCCTCTGCAATCCATTGGCGAATGAGCTCGATCTGTTCGGAACTGAGAGGCGCATCATTAAGGGGCATCTGCGGCGGGTCGCCGGTGATGTAATCGAGAATTATGCTTTCGTCAGGTTTCCCGGCGGTGAAACCGGCACCGTTTTCTCCCCCTTTGAGCAAACCTTCAAAGCTGGTGAGATTCAGTTCGCCTCCCGCTTTTGCCGGTTGATGACAACCGGAACAGCGGATTTTGCGGTAAAAGCTGATACCGGTCGATTCATCCCCCGTCTTTTCTTCCTGTCCGAGAACTGATGCAATGGAAAGGACGAAAACGAACAAAGAGAAAAGCGACCTGCGAATCCAAAGCGATTTCATCGGCAACCCCATTGAATTTATGATGGACCATACGATTGACCTATCAATCGACAATCGTTGATATTACATCATAACCATTCGACCAGCCCGGCGTAAAGAATCTGTACCGAAAAATACCACGCCGGATGCCGTC
>JAQCEJ010000113.1 GCA_027618475.1 Planctomycetota bacterium
GCGGATGGAACAACGACTTTCTGCTCCAAACCCTCACCGGCTCAGGAAGTTAGTGAGCGCTGGCCCTGATGTTGAGGCCCCCCCTGAAACGAAGTGAGATCGACCGAGAAAAAATTTACACTACCACTCAATCTACATATAAAAAAACATAAAAACAAGTGGTCTAGGTGGATAATTTGCATTATATCGATTGCAATGGTCATAATGCCATATATGTATTTATGTATCTTTACTGTCCAGGCGACTTTTCCGCGTAACTGAATCTAATAATGCAGCTGAATGGGTCAACTACTCGATTCTCTGCTTTAGAGCATTGCCGCGGCAGTAACGATGCCGATAGAAACCTGAGCGGTTTTCTTCAAAACGAATACTTCGCCATATATGGCTTTGATGACTCGGGCTTCCCACAATAATACTCTGAACATAGCACATGAGTTCGGGTGTATATACAGTGTATTTATGTGTCGTTTTCGGTTGTGAAGTGGTAGATAGAAGGGAAGTCGATGCCGCCACGTAAACGTCCTCCCGAAAGCTGGACCGGCACCGCCGTCGCCGTTCGGCATCCTCGGATGTACGTCGATTCGTTCCTGAACTATCTCCAGGCCGAATGCGGGCTGGCTGAGAACACCATTTCCGCCTATCGCACCGACTTGCGAAAGTTCTGCGACTGGATGGACCGGCATCCCGATGTCGACATCACCCGTGTCAGCTTGCCGCTCCTCTCCGATTTCCTGCAGTCGCTGCACACCCTCGGCTTGACGGCAACGACCATCGCCCGACATCTCGTCTCGTTAAAGATGTTCTTTCGGTATCTGATACTCGAAGGAATTCTCGCCGAGAGCCTCGTCGATCTGATGAATTCCCCGAAACTCTGGCAGTACCTTCCCAAGGTGCTGAGTCCCGAGATGGTCGATCGGCTGCTCGCTGCGCCGGGCCGGGAAGATCGCTACCGGCTCCGCGACCGGGCGGTTTTGACCGTCCTTTATGCGACCGGTTGTCGCGCCTCTGAAGTCGCCGGGCTCAAACTCCGCGACGTCAAGCTCGTCGAAGGTTACTGCCGTTGTCTCGGCAAGGGGAACAAAGAGCGACTGGTGTCGCTCAACCCGGTTGCTCGTGCGGCGCTCGAAGCGTACCTGCAACACGAGCGACCGGTCTTATTGGGCACACGTGAATCGGAAGTTCTATTCGTCACACGACAGGGGACTCCCCTCGATCGCATTATGATCTGGAAACTTGTGAAACGTTATGCCCGTCGCATCGGGTGCAGTGCCGAGGTGAGTCCTCACACACTGCGTCACAGCTTCGCGACGCATCTGTTGGCCGGTGGTGCAGAGATTCGTGCCTTGCAGGAACTGCTGGGCCATGCCAGCATTGCCACGACGCAAATCTACACGCACGTCGAACACAGCCGGTTGAAGCAGATTCACCAGAAATATCATCCCCGCGGGTGACATGCACCCGCAATCGGTTCGATCTCTGTTTCGGGTGATCGTGGTGACGGGTTGTCACTGCGTGAAGAGATGCGTATCCTGTCTGACGACGAAGGTTCCATTTGGGAACTCCTCGGTCAGAAATATTTCACGATGCCTGCATCAACTTCAACCCGGAACGCCCTGTCATGACCGCCTCATCACTTTCCTCTGTCGACTACGCCGCCGATAAACCGCTGGTTTTGGGAAATCATACGCTTCAATCCCGCTTGATCGTCGGGACCGGGAAGTACCAGACCTTCGATCTGATGCGAGACTGCCTGCAAATCAGCGGGGCGGAGGTGATTACTGTCGCCATCCGCCGCGAAAGGTTGATCGATAAAGAAGGACGAAACATTCTCGATTACATCGATCTCGATCGGTATACGATTCTGCCGAATACCGCCGGTTGTTTCTCGGCCGATGACGCCGTGCGCGTGGCGAGGCTTGGTCGCGAAATCTTACAGGGACTGGAAAACCCCGGTGCCGACTGGATCAAACTCGAAGTGCTCGGCGATACGAAAACGCTGCTCCCCGACCCGGTCGCGACGTTGCAGGCGACCGAACAACTCGTCGCCGACGGGTTTCAGGTGCTCTGCTATACGACCGACGACCCGATTACGGCGAAGCGGCTCAAGTCGGCGGGCGCGACATCGGTGATGCCCGCAGGAAGCCCGATCGGCAGCGGTCAGGGGGTGCTCAATCCCAATAACATTCGCATTTGTCTGGAGTATCTCAAAGAAAACGACCCCGAATACCCGGTTATCATCGATGCGGGTGTCGGAACGGCGAGTGATGTTTCATTCGCGATGGAGCTGGGATGCGACGGCGTACTGCTGAATACAGGAATCGCCGGTGCTGCAGACGTTCGTCGCATGGCCGAGGCGATGAAGCAAGGAGTTCAAGCGGGCCGCAATGCGTATCTCGCCGGTCGAATTCCGCGCAAGCTGTACGCAACGGCGAGCAGTCCGGATGTGGGAATTATCGCACCCCGTGCGTAACTCCAATTAACGAACCGGGGACTTTCGGGGCAATTCGGTCATTTGCGTCCGCGAGATCGCTTTCCAGTCACGAAGATCAATTCGCCATGTGGGCTGAGCGGCGGCAGGATCGAACTGGCCATAATCGTGCACATACTTTTCCAGCCGACCGAGCTTTTGTTCGGTGGTGAGTTCACCAGGATTCTTCGAACCGGGGGCTCTTCCCCAGACGATGATCGAGCCGTCGGCTCCACGGAGTTCGTAGACAAATTCCTCGAGCGACATTTGCGCTTTCGTGGGACGCGAAGCGCGGATGGCGGTGATCTGCCATTCCTTCCATTTTTCATGCAGCACAGCAGCAACGCGGGCTGCACCGACAACGGCCAGGTCTCCCCAGTTCGAACCGGGGCGGCCCCCGGGAATGGAAACGATCCCTTCAATCTGCAAATAATTTCCGATCGTTGCGGGACTGAAATCACCCGGCGGAAGCAGCGTTCCATTCACGTCGATGGGATATACTCCCTGCGCAACACGGACTAACGCGATCGGCCGCCGAAAAATCAACTCGGCTTCGATCGTATTCGGATAACTTTTGCGGACCGCGACCACTTCTTCCACCCACGGATGACGATGAAACGCGAGGGCGACGTCATCGGCGAGATGTTCGTCGAGAATTGTCGTCTCCTCGGGGAGTTGAAGGTCGGCAAGCACCTCGTCGATGATATGCACGGGAACCCATTCCGGCCGATTGAGAATGACGATCTGATCGGCATCGAGTCGATACTCGGGAAGCGATTTCAGATGCTCGGTCTGCGAAAAAATCCAGGGCCAACTGACAATAATTGTCGCCGCCAGAGTCAGCCATGCAAGAAACGAGGGGCGAAAGATCCAGTTCCGGAGACGGACAGAAGGGGAGCGATTGGGAAACCCGAATTCTGCGAGCAGATTCGGATCGCGTTTCTTCGATTTCGCCGTCGATCGTGAGGAAGGAGCTTTGGCCATAAACCTGTTGCTGGTAAAAGATCATCGAGTAGCGAAGAATGGACGCCGAAAGCAAATATCCGAGTCCGGATGGCTGAACGTGTGATGCACCCTCAGCGCTCATCGTCCAGCGGGATCCACCGCTTCACTCTATTCCCACGCTTCCGTCGAGAATGACGGAGCGAAGTTCACGGTATCGATCGCAGCGTTTTTGCCGATTCGAGGGCCATGACAACCGTCCGTTCGCAGAGCTGACCGAGGCTGACTCCGATGCGGGCCGCCGCTTTGGGAATCAGACTGTGATCGGTGAGACCCGGAATGGTATTGATCTCGAGAATCCAGGGTCGATTGTCGCGATCGAGTCTAAGATCGACGCGAACCAGACCCGATGTCCCCAACGCTTCGCAGGCATTCACGGCGGCGAGTTTGATCGCCTGAACGACATTCGTCGGCAACGAAAACTCGAAAATGTATTCGGTCGCGTCATCTTCGTATTTGGCTCGATAATCGAAAAACTCTCGCTGTGTGCGAATTTCAATCAGAGGCAAGGGCTCGCGGTCGAGCACGCCGACCGTCCATTCGGTTCCGGCGATCGCCTCTTCGAGCAATGCGAACTGATCGAACTGAAAACAGTTCGCGAGTGCACCAGTCAGTTCATCTACGGAATGAACCTGGGTAACACCCAGACTCGATCCCTGGGCATCCGGTTTGACGAACAGCGGAAATCCGATTCGCTCTGCCTGCCGACGAATGTGGACTTCGTCATCTTTCTGGTGAACCAGCACGCTGACCGGTGTCGGAACATGAAACTGGTGAAACCGCTCTTTCGCCGCTGATTTGCTCATCGCGAGTTGTGACGCATCGGCATCGGGTCCGGTGAACGGGACACCAAGTTCGGCGAGTTGCCGCTGAACATGGCCATCTTCACCAAACGTGCCGTGCAGCGCGAGAAACGCACAATCGACGGACTCCCAGGGAAACGAAGCGAGGTCGACGTCTTGAGGATCGACGAAGGAAACGCGATGACCACGGCGAATCAGTGCTCGTTCGACAGCCTTGCCGCTCTGAAGACTGATTTCTCGCTCGGCCGAATGCCCGCCTGCAAGCACTGCGATACGAAACGGGCCGTGGAATTCCGTTGATGAGGACATGATGACGCATCCTTGCGTGTTGTGTGTTGGTCGTCGTTTGATACTGCTTTAGAGTGGGGGAGGGGGGAAGTGGGAGAGGGGGGCGAAGAGATTCACCATTCAAGTTTTTCATGGGATAATCCAATCCTTGGAGTTATGCACCATATGAACGATCTGGGCGATGACAGATTCGTATTCTTCGTATAATTGGCGTGCTTCATCGCGCGGGACATATTCACATTTAACCGCGAATTGAATCCAGACCTGTGTCTCACTCGCTTCGCTCTCAGAGTCACTCAGTTTACTGATGAACGCTGCCTCGTATCGACGTTTTCGCCATGCTTCAGCGAGATTGGCACAAACCGAACGTGATGAACGACGAATTTGATCGGTCAGCGAATATTTTTCGTCCGTGGGAAATGTCTTCGATAATCGAAACACATTCATCGCTGCCTCAAACGCCCGCTGATAGACGTCGAGTTCGGTATGTTTCATTATTCGTTTACGAGCGCCTTCACCCGGCACCGTGTTACCCTCTGACGTTTTTCTTATCCCCCACTCACCCTCTCTCCCCCTTCCCCTCTCTATCTGTTAAATAATCGGCTCAAAAATCAGCCCAGACCATCAGCGAAAGAAAAACTACCAGATCTCAATCTCGAGTTCCAAATCGACGCCGAATTGCTGCAACACCTTTCCGCGGGCGAGATCGATCAGCCGGTGGATATCGTCGAAGGTGCCGTGTTCGTCGGTAACGATGAAATTGCCGTGGCGATCACTGATCTCCGCCGAGCCGATACGGGTTCCCTTTAATCCTGCCTGTTCGATGAGGGCCCCCGCGCTCAAGCCTCGCGGATTCTTGAAAATGCAGCCGGCCGACTGAAACGACAACGGCTGCGTCGCTTTTTTCATGATCCACAATTTACGCATCCGGCGGGTGATTTCATCGGGATCTTCCGGCTGTAACTGAAACTCGGCATCGAGAATGATCGACGAATCGAGACTGCTGCTGCGATAGGCAAACGTCATTTCATCTCGAGAATGCTTCAACGTTTCGCCCTTGAACGTCATCAGCGACACTTCGGATACGAACTGACTGATATCGCCGCTGCGGCCACCGGCGTTGCCATGCAGGGCACCGCCGAGCGTTCCGGGAATTCCGACGAGCGTTTCGAGACCGGCGAGACTTGCCTTGACCGTGCGGGAGATCAGTTGCGAGAGGAGTGCGCCGGCCTGGGCACGAACGGTGTTACCGGTCACGTCAATTTGGGAAAACGCCTCGTTGACAAGGCGAATCACCACTCCGGTAACCCCTTGTTCACGAATGAGGAGATTCGAGCCGCCGCCGAGTATTCGCAGCGGAATCCCTTGTTCGTGACACATCCGCACGACGGCGATCAGCTCGTCCTGATGGCGAGGTTGGATGAGGTATTGCGCAGGCCCCCCTACGCGAAACCATGTAAAAGGGGCAAGCGGTACATCACGCTGTGTGATCTCGCGAAAGTCGTCGAGTGAACTCATATTGAACCTGATCGATATCTCCGGCACCCATCGTCAGGAGGACGTCTCCTGGCAAGGCCTCATCCTCTATAGTTGGGACGATTCGGTCAAGAGCAGGCAGAAATCTGGCATGGCCCCCTTTTTCATTCACCGCTTTTGCCAACCGTTGTGCGACCAGATACGGCTCGGATGTCAGCCGTTCGCGGGCCGCGAAGATGGGGGGAAGCAGCACTTCATCCGCGAGCGTCAGGCTCTCGGCGAATTCATCGAGCAGAGCCGTCGTCCGCGATACCTGATGCGGCTGAAATGCACACCAGATCTTGCGGTCGCCGAATTTCTCGCGCGCGGCCTTTAACGTCGCCTCGACAGCCGTTGGATGATGGGCATAATCGTCGACGAGTGTAATCCCCCGCCACGAACCAACCCGTTCGAAACGTCGTCGAATTCCTGTGAAATCGGCCAACGCTTCGCGAATCGCCGGAATAGTAGCCCCAGCGGAATACGACAACGCCGCAGCGGCTAAGGCGTTCCAGACCGAATGCCGACCCGGCTGTTGCAACACGATTTCAGCGAAAAAATCTCCTTGATGAAAAATCCGGAATCGTTGGCCATCGACGGTTTGCCGGACATCGTGTGCCAGCCAGTCGACATTGAAGTCTCCGGTTTCATCGGCGCGAGCGACACGAAATGTTTCGCACGACGCCAGACTGTAGCGTGCGATGTCTCGTGCCGCCTCGTTTTCTCCATTCACAAGCAGCCGGCCTTCGACAGGAATGAGGCTCACGAATTCGGCAAACGCCTGCCGGGCGTCGTCGAGATCGTCAAAATAGTCGAAATGATCGGGTTCGATGTTCGTCACGACAGCATAGTGGGGATGCAAATCGAGAAAACTGCGTTGATATTCGCAACTTTCAACGACCATAAGATCCCCGTTCCCGGCCCATCCGCTTTCGTGGCGTTCACATAACTCGGCACCCACAATCGCCGACGGATCGAGACCCGAGACGCTGAGAATCGACGCCGTCATCGCGGTCGTCGTGCTCTTTCCGTGCGTACCGGCGATGCAGACACCACGCCGGGTTTGCATCAGCCGTCCGAGCATCTGGCTATACGAGAACTGAGGAATGTTCAATCGCGAGGCGAGTTGCCGTTCGGGATTTTGAGGACCGACGGCTGGGCTGTACACCAAGACGTCGGCCTGCTGCGGGAGATGGCCATCCTGATGTCCGGCGTGAACGCGCAGTCCGCGTTGCTGCATAGCGAGTAACGTCGGAGAAGTGTGCAGGTCCGACCCGGAAATATGCCATCCGAGCCCCGTGAGGAGTTCGGTGAGCGCTTTCATCCCGGCTCCGCCAATCCCCACCAGGTGAGCCGATTGAATCTGCTGACGCAAAGGGAGCACGGGTGTGGCCGGTCGGGAGGAGGTCGGCACTTTGTTCAGAGGTGTTGTCATAGAGGAGCAGCCTGCGAATTCGGTCCTGTCATCCCTGCGATGGACTCGGCGCAGCACTCGGCAGGAATTTGCGAGATGCCGTTGGGAGTATCGGATGGGTAAGGTTTTCGAATTCACAGGTTATGACGCCCGAATCGATTGCAACGGTTTTCCGCGTCGCTAGGTTCCTGTAGTGACTGATATAACGGTCACAGAATCTGGGAAGACTTTGCGGGTCGCGAAAACTCGGTGTGCGGGAATAGAGTTACGAGCGGATTATCTATCGGAGCTGGTTTTAGGGGAAGGGGAAGTTTTTGGCGGAAAATGTGTACGTATAGTCCCTGTCGGGGCCAGAAATGATCCCTCAGTCCCATAAATACACGTCGACCGATTCGCCCACTCGATAAGGAGTATCACGTGGTTCGAAGAGAGCCAACGCATTGGCCTGTGCCGCCCCCTGTAAATCGGCCGAGCCTTTCCAGCTGACGCGATAGACCGTCGGTCCCGAATCGGACCAATCCCATCGGACCGGTTGATATGTCGGGCGGTCTCCCTTGATGACGAATTCATCCCCCAGCGCCATCCGCCGGGGCTGCGGCTCGGCGGGGAACAGGTTCTGCAACGCTTTCAACGCCGGCTTCACGAATAGCTCAAATCCGGCGAGACTGCTGACGGGATTCCCCGGTAAGCCAAAAACGTATGTCTTTCGCGACGTCGACTCGTTTCGTACCCCAAACCAGATTGGTTTGCCTGGTTTCATCCAGACTTTATGTAAGATCGATTTGACGCCGGATCGCTCCAATTGTGAGGGAACGAGATCAAGCTTGCCGGCGGAGACCCCCCCCGAAAGAATCAGCACATCGGCGACAAGCCCCTCTCCGATCTTTTCAGTAAGCGATTCGGCATTATCGCGGGCGATCCCCAGCGGTGTCGGTTCCCCCCCTGCCCGTTCGACCAATGAGCACAACATCACTTCGTTCGAGTTGCGAATCTGTCCGGGACCGGGTGAGACGGCGAAGGGAACGAGTTCATCTCCCGTGGCGAGAACCGCAACCTGCGGTCGACGACTCACCGTCAATTCGGACGTTCCCATCTCGGCGCTCGCGCCAATCTGCGCAGGGGTGAGTCGACCGCCGGGATGGAGCAGTGTCTGCCCCGACTTCAGAATCCCCCCTTGCGTCAAGACGTTCGTACGACATTCGCCTGGCGAGACGTTGATCGTTACCATTTTTCCGTCGACCGTAACATCTTCCTGTCGAACGACGGTGTCGGCGCCTGCGGGAAGCATCGCCCCGGTCATAATTCTCGCGGCTTCGTTTCTGTGAATTGTTTGAGTCGGAACATGGCCTGCGGTGATTTCATCGACGACACTGAATGTGGTTGTCCCCGACGCGAGGTCATCCCAGCGGAAGGCATAGCCATCCATCACCGATTTGTCGAACGGTGGAATGTCGCGATCGGCTTTGATCGATGTCGCCAGCACCATCCCCGCAGCCCGTTCGAGCGGGACGTCGACCGTCGGAAGAGGCACAATTTCCTTCAAAATGGCGGCGATCGCTTCGCTGACCGATAACATGCTATTTCCAAACGATTCCGAACGAAATGATTACAAGCCGTTTCATAATTTTTCTGACCGCGGAGCCGCGAAGTCCGCAAAGGAGAAACCAACACGTGATGACATTGTTATGGTCTTTTCTTACGCCGGGACATTCAGAAAATTTTCGAGCAGTTTCAAGCCGTCCAGAGTGAGAAAACTTTCGGGATGAAACTGCACGCCGAACGTGGGATATTCGCGATGCCTTAAGCCCATCACCTCGCGATGAAAATCGGCATCGGCGGTCCAGGCGGTGACTTCCAATTCAGGAGTCACCGTCTCTTCCGGAACGACCAGGCTATGATAACGGGTCGCCGTAAACGGGATCGGAAGACCTGCGAACACATCCCGATTGTTGTGATGAATTTGAGAGACTTTGCCGTGCATCAGGCGATCGGCACGCACGACTTTGCAGCCGAACACTTCGGCGAGGCATTGATGCCCCAGGCAGACTCCCAGGATCGGTAGCCGCTTATAGAAATAATCGATGACTTTTTTGGAGAGACCGGCTTCGTTAGGCGTGCAGGGCCCCGGAGAAATGATGATTCGATCCGGTTTCAGGGCATCGATCTCTTCAACGGAGATCTGATCGTTGCGTTCGACGCGAATGTCGAGCGTCGCATCGAACTCTCCCAGCCGCTGCACCAGATTATAGGTAAACGAATCGTAGTTATCGAGAACGAAGATCATGTCGGTATTTTAACACCGAACACGATCTTCGACCAGCAATCGCCGATAACGGTTTTTCCGTCGTCCACCGGGTAATGAACCCGATCCGCTCTCAGCCGATCAATTCGGGGATTGCCGTCCCGCCGTCGACGATTTTCATCGGGCGGCCGAGGGGAGAAATGTTTTCTTTTGCCGGATTGACCTTCACGGTCTGACAAATTGTACTGAACAGATCGAGCACCGAAACGGGATGATCCTTAACCGTCGTGCCGTCGTCGGTCGACGACCCGATGACTTGCCCTCCCTTAATTCCCGCTCCGGCAATCGCAGCGTTAAAACAACGCGGATAATGGTCGCGTCCGGTACGCGGGTTGATCTTCGGCGTGCGGCCGAATTCGCCCATCCACAACACCAGCGTGCGATCGAGCATGCCACGATCCTTGAGATCGGCAATCAGTGTCCCAAAACCGGGATCAACCTGGGCGGCGTTATTCCCCGTACGGGTAAAGTTGTCCTGATGGGTATCCCAGCCATTCGCGGCGACTTCGACGAACGTCGAACCCGCTTCGACCAGCCGTCGGGCGAGCAGGCATCCTTTACCGAAGTTCGAATTGCCGTATTGATCGCGAAGCGATTGCGATTCTTGCTCGATGTCGAACGCCGATACTTTCGGACTCAACACCATTTTCGCGGTTTTGTCGTACAGTTTCTTATGACTGCTGACGACGTTTTCTCCGCCGCGACCGGCAAATTCACCTTCAAGTCGATCGAGCAACCCCAGTCGACGATTCAGGCGATTCGCAGGGACAGGAACCGTCACATTGCCCGGCATTTCTCCAGGACGGGGGACGACAAACGGTTCATAGTCGACACCGAGAAATCCGGCACCGACCGTACGACCGACCGCCACGACCGACGGAAACGCCAGATCTTCCGGCGCGATTTCTTTCGCGATAGCACAACCAAAGCTCGGGTGTTTGACGGTCCCCGTAGGAACGTACCCGGTATGCATCTGATAGGTCGCTCGGGCATGCTGCCCTTCCTTGTTCGTCATCGAGCGAATCAGAGAGATATCGTTCATCACACCGGCGACTTTATTCCATCCCTGGGCAATTTGAATCCCCGAAACAGCAGTCGAGATCGCCTTGGTCGGCCCGCCGTTCGCTGTATCGGGCTTCGGGTCGAACGTTTCAAACTGGCTCGGCCCTCCCTGCATCCACAAGAGAATAACCGAATAACCTGCCTGTTGAATTTCCTCGGCGCGGGCGTTCAGGGCGTCACGAAAACTCAAGGCGCCAAACGAAGCCAACCCCGCTGCAGACGTCTGTCGCAAAAAGCAACGTCGATCGATTCCCTGACGATGAACGCGAACGTCGTGTTGAACCGAGAAACTCATGGCATTGCCCTTTCATACAGGCAGTGGTGATGGAATCACAAATCGATCGACCAAATCGTAGCAATCGAGAACATGACATTACCGTTTCGAGAGAAATTCACTCGAGTTGATCAGGCTCCATTGAATGTCTTCGAACGCTTCGCCGCGCTCGCCGGTCTCTTTAATGAACTCTTCGCAAATCGAAAGTTCCGATGCCGACGGTTCGCGGGACAAGACCAGCAGATACAATTCGATGACGGCATCCTTGTCCTCGGGATATTCTTTGAGGAGCTGTGCCAGCCGGGTTCGTCCTTCGGCGCGGTTCAGATTATTCAAAATCGGCGAGTTCATCATAAACAACGCTTGCGGCACTTCGCCGACCAGATCGTCCTGCGGAGTCGACGGGTCGAAGCCGAAGAGTTCGTTGAACATTCCACGTGGCGAACGATCGCCGCCACGCAGGGCACCACGTGCCTGTTGAGCGCGTCCTCCGATCTGGTCGATGCCGAGTACGTCCGTAATCGCCGAATACAACTGGTCGGCCCGCAACCGCATCGGAGTCGATGCGGCAAACGTCGGCGTGAGATCGGCGGCCGATTGAGCGCGGATTTCCCGCTGATACGTTTGCGTCAGCGCCACCGTGCGAAACAGCCATTTCACATCGTACTTGTTGGCGATAAACGCATTGCTCAGCAAATCCAATACTTCAGGGTATGATGCCTGACGCGACGGTCCGATGTCGTCGACCGGTGTGTAGAATCCCTCGCCAAGCATTTCGCTCCAGACGCGATTGACGAATGCTTTCGCGAACCAGGGATTGTCGACCGACGTCAGATGCGACGCCAGCTCATTTCGCCGTTCGAGATCTCCCAGTTCGGTTTTGATTTTCGAACTGCTGACGAAAAAGACCGGATCCATTCTTTTTCCCTGAGAACCAGGGTTGTTCAAATCAGGCATAAAGTGCTCGGCCTGAGTGCGCCGCTGATTGTTGGGGGGCGGAATTTTCTTGATTTCATCGGCAGAGAGTTTGCCGTCTTTGTTCTCGTCACCCCGTTCGAGCAACCGGTCGAACAGACGCGCCAGCTGCTTGTTGGCTGCGGTGACTTCGTCTTTCGAAAGCAACTTGTCGTTGTTTTTGTCGAGTCGGTTGATGAGGACTTCAGGATTATCGAAGAACGCCTGTCGCCCATTCGCGTTTTTGTTACCGTTTTGATTGTTGCCCACCCTAGGGGGAGTGAACGAGACCACCTCAAAACCAGCCTTGCCGTCGGTCTTCGGCTTACGGCGGACGTTCACGCGCGGGAAGAAGGCGGCGAGTTCGTGAAACTGCTGCCGTTTCCATTGATCCGAGGGATGATCGTGGCAATTCGCACATTGAATCTGAATTCCCATAAAGATTCGCGACACTTCGGCCGCGATTTCTTCGGTCTCTCCCATATGAGCGAAGATCAGCGCGGTCTGGCCGTCGGTCTGCACATCACCCGTAGCGGTGATGATCTCGGTCGCGATCGTATCCCACGACGCATTCGCTTTGAATTTTTCGGCCATCCAGTTTTCGAAGGTCGGTGCGGCGGCACGCGACCGCATTTCGGTGGCACGGTAGAAGACAACATCCCGCCAGTAACGAGCCCAGTTTTCGGCGTATTCGTCTGATAGGAGCAGGCGTTCGATTTGTGCCTCTCGCTTGTTCTCGTCTTGAGTCAACCCGAACAGGGTGACCTCTTTCGGCGAAGGAACGCTTCCCGCGAGATCGAGTGTGACTCGCCGGAGAAAATCTTCGTCCTTCGTAAGTGCCGCCGGTGCCAGTCCCCCTTTTCGCAATTCTTCGTCGATCAGCCGATCGACTTCAGCCGCCACTGCGGCCGAATTACCCATATCGAGGTCGGCTTTCGGGGTGACGTCATCGCCGCGCGAGAACGAAACGGACCCGACCACAAGCAACAAGGTCGCCGTAACTTTTGCGATAGACATGGGTAAGACTCCCAATACAGCAAGAGATTTCGAGTAACATCAACCGCAAGAATGCAATGTCGCCCAATGTTTTATGAATTCGCGTGCAGTCTAACCATTCAACCCCGAATGCTGGATACGAGTCTCGCAAAGAATGCCAGGTTCTGAAAAACTTTGGGAAGTTTTTTCGTTAACTTAAGAATACCTGAATTCTTTACGCTTAAACGGATACGAAGCAGTTGAATCTCGTTGGCGCGATCAGGCCGTAAACAGCGCATCCACAAACGTTTCTGGATTAAAGACTTCCAGATCGTCGATTTGCTCACCGACGCCGATGTATTTGACCGGGATCCCCATCTGCTGACGGATGGCGACGACGACTCCCCCCTTAGCGGTGCCGTCGAGTTTCGCAAGCACGATTCCCGTGCAATCGATCGCTTCGCCAAAGTTTTTCGCCTGACTGATGCCGTTCTGCCCGGTGGTCGCATCGAGCACCAGCAACCGTTCGTGCGGACCGCCGGGGATTTTTTTCGCGATCACGCGGGAGATTTTCGTGAGTTCTTCCATCAGGTTTTTATGTGTCTGCAACCGGCCGGCGGTGTCGATGATGACGACGTCGGCATTCAATTCGAGCCCCTTCTCGCAGCCGGTGTAAGCAACACTGGCGGGATCGGTTCCCGAAGGGCGGGTGACGATTTCGCAACCGAGACGCTGGCTCCACATTGTCAACTGTTCGACCGCCGCCGCACGAAAGGTGTCTCCTGCCGCCAGGACGACTTTCTTTCCGTGGACCTGCAAGAACCGGGCGAGTTTCGCGATCGACGTGGTCTTTCCGACGCCGTTGACGCCGGTGACGAGAATCACCGTCGGTCCCGATTCGGCGAACGTAATCGGTGAGAGCGGTTTCGCCGGATCCCACGTCGAGGCGCCGTCACCTTTGAGCAAGCCGATGAGCGTCGCACGAATTGTCCCCCAGATTTCATCGATGACGACCGTGCGTCCGAGATGTTTTTCTTTCAATTCGTTAATGATGGCCGTCGACGCGGCAACACCCATATCGGTACGAATGAGCCGTTGTTCGAATTCCCGCAGCTTGACATCGTCGAGAATCTCCCCCGCCTTGAACAAGTCGCGAACGTCGGTTCGCAAGATGTCTTTGGTTTTCTGGAGACCCTTTTTCAGCTTGTCGAATAAACCCATGTTGGCTGACTTTTACCTGCTCATAATGAATGAATTGATCGTAAGAGGAAGATTATAGCACATCGTCGTCATGTCGTGCGAGTTTCGCACAATGCCTCGAACCGCTGATAAGCGGCATCCCATTTCTGCTTTTCTTTCGGTTCGTACTCTTTCATGGTACTCGAATGCCGCACAATCTCGCGGATTTCGCCGAGCGAACCGACCACTCCCGCTGTACGAGCCTGCACGAGGACATTCCCCAGCGCTGTCGCTTCGATCGGTCCGGTGACGACCGGCAACCCGCACGCATCGGCGGCGAACTGGTTGAGGAGTTCGTTCTGCGTCCCGCCGCCGACAATGTGAATGACTTCGATCTTTTCGCCGGTGAGTTCTTCGAGCCAGCCCAGAACTTTTCGATATTTTAACGCGAGGCTTTCTAATGCACAGCGGACGAGTTGACCGGCGGTTTCCGGCACCGGTTGGCCGTTCTTCCTGCACCAATCTCGAAGAGCCGTCGGCATGTCGGCGGGGGCCAGAAACGACGCATCATCGGGATCGACCAGCGAACGGAACGGTTCGGCGGCAGCGGCTTGTGTCATCAGTTCGGCGTATCCGAATTCCTTTCCCGATTTTTCGAAAGAGCGTTTGCACTCCTGCACGAGCCACAACCCCATAATATTTTTCAGCAGCCGATACGTGCCGTCGATCCCTCCTTCGTTCGTCACATTGCGTGCGAGGGCCTGCGGCGTGAGGATCGCCGATTCGACCTCGACCCCCATCAACGACCACGTTCCCGAGCTGATGTACGCCCAGCTTGCCGAGCCAGTACGAGCTGTCGGAACAGCAGCGACCGCCGATGCCGTGTCGTGCGTCGCAGGGGTCACGATCGGTATCCGCGATAACCCGGTCTCAGCAGCCACGCTTTCTCGCAATCGGCCAAGATTGGTCCCCGGCGTGACGATCGAAGGAAACATATCGGTCGGGATGCCGAATTGTTTCAGCATCTCCCACGCCCAGTCACGCTCTGTCGGATGCAGGCATTGCGTCGTCGTGGCATTGGTGAATTCGACGACTCGGCTGCCGCACAAGAGCCAATGGAAAAAATCGGGCATCAATAAAAACGAGCGGGCCGACGGCAACAGCGAATGCGGTGCGAGATTGGCCGCGAGTAATTGATAGAGCGTATTGATTTCCATGAACTGCAAGCCGGTGTTCGCAAAAATCTCGGCTCGCGGAACTTTCGTCATCGCCTGAGCGAGCATTCCCTGAGTGCGGCGATCGCGATAATGATAAGGCTGACCCAGCATCTCGTCACCGGCGGAGAGGAGTACATAATCGACCCCCCACGTATCGACGCCGACCGAGACGATCGACGTCCCGTACTTCGATGCCGCTTTCGCGAGTCCGATTTTGATCTCGCTCCACAACCGCAGCACATCCCACCGTAACGAATCGGCGATTCCGACGGCCCCATTGGGAAAGCGATGGACTTCATCGAGTTGCATCGCCTTCCCATCGAACCGCCCGGCGATCACACGCCCACTCTCGGCCCCGAGGTCGACGGCAAGAAAGATCTGTTCGGACATTTGTTGCTCCACTGTTTGCCGTTTTTGACTGATCTTAACGAACGGCGTGACAGTGCGACAAGGTGATCGCTGGAGAGTGGGGGAGGGGGCGAGCGGGAGAGGGGGTGATGACGTACGACAGGTCCAGGTTAGCCGCGACGCACAGCGGAGCGCTAGCCGAGGGCAAATCGTTAACCACTTCGTGCCGGCGATGTATTTGCGGGTTCAACCATCACCGTCCCATCCCGCCTGGCTACGGCGACGTTTCCGTCGGGAAGATAGAAGAACCACAATTCTGCATCGGGGTCTTGTGTCATCGGCCGGCAGGTGAGAGTCGATCCGAGATCAAACGAGAATTCGGTGATGCCCCGTTTCGCGTTGAATTGAACCGACGTCATCTTTTCCCCTTCCAGCTGCCAAAGGGCATCGGCGATTTTTTTCGAGGATGACGATCCGGTCGCCAGTTGTTTGTTCTTGTAAGAAATTCGCCAGTAGCAGAGATAAATCCAGAGCCACCATTCGCCTCGTAGTGTTACGAGGCGTCTTGCCATATTCTCTTGGACACGTTTCGATTGGGATTTGCTGGCGATCGGTTCTCGAATTCTCAGTGAAGGATTTCCGAAGTTGATCGAGAGGCTGAGTTGACGTCGGTAGTGCAAGCCCCAGCAGGGATGCGTGAAAACGGGACGAAACAGATTGTGAACAGATCCTTCATCCATATGCAGTGTCCTCACTCCCCAATAATTTTCACCAACACCCGCTTCTTCCTCTTCCCATCGAACTCATAATAAAAAATGTGCTCCCACGGGCCGAGGTGCAGTTTGCCGTCGGTGATGGCCACGACGACCTCCCGGCCCATGATTTGACGTTTGTGGTGGGCGTCGGCGTTGTCTTCGCCAGTGCGATTGTGGAGGTAACCGCCGCTCGCGGGGTCGCTGCCGGCATCGAACGGGGCCAGTTCTTCGAGCCAACGGTCGTAATCGGCGTGCAACCCCGGTTCGTTGTCGTTGATAAACACGCTCGCGGTGATATGCATCGCGTTTGCCAAACATCGTGCCGTACTTTTTATTCCGGCGGTACGAAATCCGGGTAACGGTCCCCTCTGGCTGGCCGTCCACGGGTTACATCTACCATATCGTGAAGCGGAAGTCAGCCTGATGGTCGGGGACAAGCCGATTCAGGGCGTCCGGTGAAAAAGTCGGCTGTGCAACCGACCGATCACGGCCCCCGAAGTGGGTTCCCCTACTTGAACCCAATCATCGAAAAATTTTTTTTGAGAAATCGTCGCTCTTAAAATAGCTACGGGAGAGAAAGGAACGAAAAACCCCCGTCACCCTGAGCAGAGCAACGGGGGCATGTTGTCAAAGAGATGAAATCTCCAAAGGTATATACCTATCCACAATTGAAAAATCACGACCCAATCGACATTTTTTCGTTTGGGGGTAAAAGTGTTGACGGCGGTTCAAAATGGCGGCGCGGGGCGGTCGAATCTGGTGGCGCTAGTTCCGTGAAGGT
>JAQCEJ010000114.1 GCA_027618475.1 Planctomycetota bacterium
CTCTTCCCCAACCCCCAACCCCTCACCCCCACTTTCATTCGACACGGCGGATCAGTCCCGCCGCGAGATGGCCGCCGAATCCCAGCGACAGTTTGAGGGCGTGCGTCAACGGTCGACGCACTGCATGCTGCGGTGTGTAATCGAGGTCGCACGCGGGGTCGGCGTGGGTCAGGTTCATCGTCGGCGGGACGATCTGATCGCGGAGCGCCAGCAGCGTGAGCGCCGTTTCGACGCTTCCCGCTGCTCCCAGTAGATGTCCCAGACTTCCCTTTTGACTCGAACACGCGACACGCATCGCATCGTGGTTTAAGGCGGCATGGATCGCCCCAGTTTCACAGAGATCGTTTTGTTGTGTCGCCGTACCGTGCAGATTGAGATAGTCGAGCTTGGCGGGAGAGAGACCTCCCCGTCGCAGCGTTTCGCGAATCAGCCAGGTGAGACTTTCGCCGGCGGGATCGAGATGCATCAGCCCCGAAGGGTCGCTCGCCAACGTCCCGGCGACCCATTCGCCGTAGATGTTCGCGCCGCGCGCGCGGGCCGAATGTTCGTGTTCGAGGCAAAAGATCGCGGCCCCCTCGCCGACGACGAATCCCGACCGTTCTCGATCGAACGGACGGCAGGCATCGGCAGGGTCCTCCGTGGCTCGCGCCAGCACTCCCAGTCGACGAAACGAGCCAAGCACGATCGGCAGCAACGAGGCGTCGGCGCTTCCGGCGAGCACGACGTCACACACACCGTCGCGAAGCAATTCGGCAGCGCGAATCAGACAGACGAGCCCTGTCGCGCATGCCGCCACGGGGGCGAGGCAGGGACCGCGCAAACGATACCGTCGGGTGATCCGTTGTGCCGCCGCGTGCGGAAAGAGGTCAGAAAACGACATGTCGCCGCAGGAATCGGGGGTCGCCAGCCAGCGGGCGGCGCTCGCCAGTCCCCCTTTGCTGGTTCCAACGACACAACCGCTTCGTTCGCGCGGATAGACCTCATCGGGTCGGCCCGCATCGGCCACACATTCGGCGGCTGCCTGCAAGGCGAGTCGGACAACCGGATCGTCCCAGACAGAGGGAGACGGCTCCGATTCCGACAGTCTTTCACACGCGGGCGCACCGATCACCCCCGCGCTGATCCGGCGGGGAGCCCGTTGTCCCGCGAGCAGTCGCGACCAGGTCGACTCGCGGTCGGTCCCAAGCCCGGTCACCAGACCCACGCCGGTAATCACCACACGCGACATGGCTATGTTTCAATCCTCATGCCGATCGACGTCGTCTCGCGAGCGGGCATTACGATCGTCCGCTCGATTTGCAGATCGCCGTCAGAGACAACGCGATCAATAGCGGGACGTAAAACCATTCGAAAATGTAACTCTTCTGCACGGGTGGGACGGTTGAGGTCGCTTCCGCGGGTGAAGAAACCGGCGGTCCTGAAGGGGCCGGGGTCGAGGCTCCATTTTGTGCCAGCAGAAACGGGCCGGCCCACACCTCGTGCGTCGCAATCGACAACATCCCCCCTATGGCAACCAGAACGATCAAGACCTGCATGCGCTGTGTCATTTGCAACCCCCTTGTTCCCATCGATTTCAACCGGCGTTGCCACGCCACCTGTGCCACCAGAGAATTCACGTTCTCATTATCAACATTGCCGGGCCGTTTGTCTTCCCCGAACGGTCGAATTTCGTGCGAAACTTTCGGGGATCGGTTTCCGCAAGAGGTGTGTCCCGCTCGGATGGCATGCCCTGCGAGCGAACCCTCTCCGTCGGCTCAGACGCGACAGGCCGCGACACCGGTCCGGTCTGCGACCGTAAAACTCGACAAGGGAGCCGGCGTCACGGAGAGATCCGCCGCGTCGGCCCCTTCCCACACGCGGGAGATGGGAAACCGCAGACGGCGGAAGGAGGCTTGCGAGAGCGAGACCGTCCCCCATCGCGCCGAGCGGGTTTTCATTTCGAGGGCATACTCATCGACCCACACGCCGAAGTAAGCATAGGGGCGTCCGCGAAAGGGATGAATCTGCGGAAATTCCTGCGTCCAGAGCACCGACCCCAGTTCGTACGCAAAGACCAGCACCCCGCGAAACGATTCGCCAAACATTTTTTGCCAGGTGAGCAGGCTGGTGATGTCTTCCGTCGTTGCCCAGTTTTCCCACGAGGCAGCCCCCTGCGCACCACAACGGGTCGGGGGAAAACGGCGTCCTTTGACGTCGACGAGCAGATTCTGTCGGTCGCCGGGGGCATACACCAGAAAATCCATCGACTTCAGACTCGCCTGCTGCAACAACGCCCGCCGCGCTTCATCGACGGCGACATACGGCAACTTCTGCCCCCTCAGCAGCGCCTCGAACGCCGCGTCGTAATGATTACGCCGCTGGGCCATGTCTATTGACCTTTTGCGAGGGATAAGGACAAACCGCAGTGAAGTACCAAAAACGTTTAACCACAAGAAACCTCAGGCCGGAATTTTGTGGTGTGCCATCTGCATTTTTGAGATCATTTCATTGTTTTACCGCGAAGTCGCGACGGTCGCGAAGCAAACAAAATTGTTATTTTCAGCCGATGATCTTACCTGGCATTTTTGAGAAGAATAGATACACAAAAGTAAGTTTTTCGAGCGGAAGCAAACTGACGACGTCTCATCCGTTGGCAGCATTCTATTTTACGTCCTGTTGCGTTTCATTGCGGCGCATCGTGTTGGGATCGTCCATGCGTACGAAAGAGGGATGGAACAGGAGACGCATTTGAAGTGTGTCATTGTCGCCACTTCATGCTTTGCGGACTTGACGGCTTCGTGGTCCCAACCTCACCGTTGATCAGAGATACTTTTGACAACTCATTGACCAATTGTCAACAGGAGTTAAGTGTTGCCACGTCACTCAGGCGAGCAGCCGTTTGAGGGTGGCAACCAGGTCGGCGTCGGCGACAGTTTCTTGCGTGCTGGTGGCGAGATGCTTGATCTGCCATTGTCCGGACGAAAACTCCTGGTCGCCGGCGATCAGCGCCAATGTGAACCCTTTGCGGTCGGCGTATTTGAGTTGCTTCCCCAGAGCCCGGTCGTCGGGAAAAACCTCGACGCCGAACCCGGCCGCACGCAGGCGGCGGGCGACCGCCAGGTAATCGGCGACATGGTTCTTGTCGAACAGGGGAATGAAGACCGGCACCCCCGACGGAACCGTTTCGAACAACCCGAGTTCTTCCATCGCCGCGAGCAACCGGTCGAGCCCGAGACTCGCCCCTACGCCGGGAAGTTTCTGCTGAGTGAACAGCCCCGCCAGATTGTCGTAGCGCCCTCCCGAGCAGACACTGCCGATTCCCGGCAGATCGTTCAAAAAGGTTTCATAAACCGTGCCGGTATAATAATCGAGTCCCCGGGCGATCGAGAGATCGATCTGTATCCGCTCGGAGGGCAACTCGGCTTTGCGGCAGGCAGCCAGCAGTTCGTTCAAACGGGACACTCCCAACTGACCGGTTTCGTTTCCCTGGACCAGCTGACCCGCCTGATCGAGCAACTCTTGCGGCGAGCCGCTCAGTTCGGCAAGGCGGAGCACCGTTTCGGCCTGATCGGCTGTTGTGCCGACAGACGCCGTCATTTCTTCCGCGACCGACTGCCGTCCGATTTTGGGGAGTTTATCGAGCGCTCGCAGCACGCCGGCCGATTTGTCCGCCAGTCCCGCTTGTTCGAGCACACCATTGAGCAGCGCACGGTGATTGACGCGAAGAGTGAACCGCTCGAAACCGAGCTGTTCCATCAAGTCGTGAATCACGAATAATGTTTCGATGTCGGACGTATTCGCCGTGGTGCCGATGGTGTCGAAATCGCATTGCACGAATTCGCGGTAGCGTCCCTTTTGTGGTTTTTCAGCCCGCCAGACCGTCCCGATGTGATACCGTTTGAACGGGGTTCCCAGCTCGGACAGATGCTGAGCGGTGAACCGCGCCAGGGGAACCGTCAGATCGAACCGCATGGCGACGTCGCGGTCCCCCTGATCGGTGAAACGGAACAATTGTTTGTCCGATTCGTCTCCCCCTTTACCCAACAGAATTTCGCTGTATTCGAGGGCCGGCGTGTCGATCGGGGCAAACCCGTAACTGCGATAGACGCGGCGGGCCACCTCCATCAGATGTTCGCGGCTCCGCATCGCCTCCGGAAGATAATCGCGAAATCCTTTAAGCGTCTGCGGCTTGATAAGCGAGCTGTTCACGTGCGTAATCTTACTTTCTCAAATTCGACCCACTTAGCGCACTTCGCGCCTTCGCGGTCCATCACAATTTCAAATCACCGCGAAGGCGCGAAGTGCACGAAGGATTTGCATTATATTTATGAAGAAGGAGTAGAGACTTCCCACGACGCCAGGATCGGCAATTCGATCAAATTTTTGGTCGTGTTATCCTTTTTCTTTTTCGTTTTGTCTTTCTTCACCTGGCGCGGTGGAAGAATCGCCTCGGCGTATTCATGAACCTGCTCGGCTGTCTCGAAAAACTGCTCGTAGCATTCATCGTTGTCGTATTCGCAGGTCTCTGTCGTATAATCGCGGCAGATTTGCGGGCGGGTTTCGTAAATCCCACAGCGATTATCGGGCTGCAAATGATGACAGTCGCCGTAGACCATCAGGTACCAGCTTCCGTCATCGACGAAAATCGCCGTTTTCGCGTGAATCAGGTACCAGCGAATGTAATCGAAATCGGTCCACTCGGTGGGAGTATCGATCGGCAAGGCAAAATACCGGCAGCAACGGGCCGTGCAATACTTGCACAGCACTTCACCGGCCGGCAGCTGGCTCCGTTTCATCAGGGGAAGTGTCGTAGACATCGAGTATTCTCAGCTCCCATTCAATAGACTGACCTGCGGTGCGCCGCACCCTCGGAAATCTGCCGTTGCCGATTTTCGCAGAATCGCGCCGATAAGAAAACCGATACGAAAACAACGCACGATCATATGTTGCCGAGTCATCGACTGTCGAGACAACGGTGCGCCGGTTTTGGTTCAACCGACAAATCGGTCAACGAGGTTCAAACCGGCGTTCGATTCTACTTATTCCGACGGTTGGCGACTACGATGGGGAGAGTGATTCTGACCGTTCTCAAAACTTCGGCGCTACCGAGCCGCGATCGAAAGGGAGGCTGCAGATGTGGGGGGTGACATTGACGGAGAACGGACTGCAGGTGCGGTCCGACCTGCCGAAACCTTGTCCGGCGGAAGGAGAAATTCTCGTGCGTGTGTTGCAGGCGGGCATCTGCGAAACCGACCTGCAACTGGTGCGCGGATACATGAATTTTCGGGGAATTCTCGGGCACGAATTCGTGGGGATCGCCGAAGCGGGCCGGTATGCCGGTGGCCGCGTCGTCGGCGAAATCAACAATCCCTGCCGCCGCTGTCCGTATTGTACGCAGGGTCTCGGCAATCACTGTCCTCACCGCACCGTGCTCGGCATTCTCAATCACGATGGTGCGTTCGCCGAATATGTGGCCGTCCCGCAAGAAAACCTGCATCCCGTCCCCGAATCGCTGAGTCTCGATCAGGCGACGTTCACCGAACCGCTCGCCGCCGCGTGTCAGATTCTTCAGCAGATCGATATCTCCCCGTCGTCACAGATCATCGTCCTCGGCGACGGCCGACTGGGGAATCTCTGCGCGCAGGTCTTGAACGGGCAGGGGGGTGCGGTCACCGTGATCGGCAAGCATCCCGAAAAACTGCGCCGGTTCGCATCGCTCGGCATCCCGACTCTGTTATTAGACGACGCGACATTTGACCGGCGGGCCGACGTCGTCGTCGATTGCACCGGCTCGTCACGCGGAATCGAAACCGCCCTGAGACTGGTCAAACCGCGCGGAACCATCGTGATGAAAACGACCGTCGCCGACACCCAGGCGGTCTCGTGGGCACCGCTGGTGATCGACGAAATCACGTTGGTCGGTTCCCGCTGCGGTCCGTTTGACGAGGCGCTCCGCATGCTCGAAAATCGGCAGATCGATATCCACCCGCTGATTACGGCCCGGTATCCGTTACGCGAGGCGTTGACGGCGTTTGACGTCGCGACTCAGCCGCAGCAGCTTAAGGTGCTGCTGGAGATGGAGGGGCTGTCAGAAGATTCGGGGCGACGATAATCTCGTTGCGAATCGAATCGACGCCCGGAACGACGCGAATCGCTTCCTGGGCGAGTTGCTTATGATAGTAGCTGCGAACAACCCCTTTGAGAACGACATCGACCTCTTCGACTTCGGCACGGACGCGACGTTGTCCCAGCACCGCCAGTTGCGCCAACACCTGTTCCAGATGCCGGGGTAACTGAGGGTCAGCATGGGGAGTATCGAGCCGATGATCCGACATGGGCAGCATCCAGGGGAGATCGGGTGAAAAAGAGGGGATTCGTTCCCTTTACGTTTTCGTCATCGACATGTCGGCGAGTCCTAAGAAAAAAGCCGTTTTTTCGTTGTGATCCGAAAAATAGAAAATCTCCCGCGTCACAGACGATAAAGACGTGCCATTTTAAGACGGTTCCGCAGGGATCACGCCGGTACCGGCGCGCAAAACGATCGAGGCCGTTGAAAATTCAACGGCCTCGATCGATGGGTGACGGCATCACGGTTCGAACTTCAGAACGCATCGTCATCAGCGGAAGCGAACGTTCAGATTCAAGCCGGTCGAACGGGGCGAAATGAACACCGGGCGAACCTCGACGGCCGATCGATTTGCCGGAGCGTGCTGATCCAGAACGCGATCGACTCCTGCACGATAGTGATCCATTTCGCGATCCATGACGGCCAGCGTCGTGCGGATCATGTCGACCTGTTCATGCAGGTGTGCCAATCCCTCCCGTTCGCGCCGACCCGAGTCGAAACGCACGCCGTGACCGAAAACGAACGTGATCTGCTGCGGCCGATCGGCGCGACGCTGCATCTGGTGGATCAAATCGTCCAAATGATCGGCAAGTTCCCCCATCTGAGCGATGTCACGGCGGATATGGCGACCGGACGAATCGCGGTTGACCAGCATTCGCACATGATTCGCCAGTTCGTTCAGTTCCACTGCATCTTCGGCGAAATGCTGATACCGTGCTTTGTCGTTGAAATGCAGATTGACTTCATCGAGCAGATCATGCGTTTGCATCGTCAGCCGAAGCGCCATTCTCTGCGGTGCCGTCAGATGTCGTGGTCCTCTCCCGTTATGGGCATGTCCTGGTCCATGACCGCGAAATCCAGGGTCGGCATGAGCGACCATCGAATCCATTGTCCCAACCGTAAACGCGATCACCATGACTGACTTCAATGTGACGTTCATGATTTTCTCCCCGTGATTCGTAGTCCTGGTTCATTTCATTGCCCGCAACAGGGGAAGATCAAAGGCAAGCACCGTGCCAAAAATGAGGACACCCCATGATCATTCGACATAACACTATTTTATAAAAAGAGTTAAACAATGTAAAATATCCATATTTCAATGTAAAATCCGCTCCTCCCTCACGGCAAATACAATCCATTTGATTACACACATGAAATCATAACGACAACACGCCACCTGAAGTCCGGAACAGATTGGCGTTCATCCGACTCCCCTTGTCCCCACTCGCAAGTTTACGCGAGGGAATCGATTCCGCAGCGAAACGATGCTTGCTGTCTCTCGAATTGATCATTCGCCGCCGCGATCGGGCCGTGACCAGGACCATCCCGACGCATTTTTCAACAGCAGACGACGGGGCGATCGCAGAATTGCCACCCTGACGGCAACAAATCGCGCCGTTGACTTTACATTCGTCGAATGAAGAGTTATTCATGGACGGTTTTCAGGCGAAAGCTGTCACGGCATTGTGGGAACTGGTGGGCAGTCGTGCGACGTAAAAAATTCTTCGGAATTTCAAATTCCCGCCAGGAAAACGTCGTAACAGAAAATAAAGCGAATTCCCCCGATCGACGGACAGGAATTTCGCCGCTGGAAACGTTGATTTCCGAGACGGGCGAGGTCATCCGGGCCAATCGGTTGTTTTGACCGAAACACAACCACGATCCGTCGATCGACCGGTGCGGAGACCTTTTCCGAGGAGTTCCCGCCGAGTTGCCGGTTGACGGACGACGCGGTTGCAAAGATCAATAAAACCGGTTTGATGACCCGAATGACGATGGAGAAGAGTTCCCGATATCATACGGAGATTGCTTTCCACAAAAACAAGATGATCATTTTCCACAAAGACAGGATACGGCTAGAACTGGTTTCATAACCCGGTTGGCGACGAACCATCGTCCCAATGGCCCTGAACAATTGAGCGTCCAGAGGGTTATGAAACGGCACATAGTCATAAGAAAGTAGAATACGCATGATTGCTCCCGGATCGACTGACAGTGGCACCGGTTCTCGAGTCATGATCGAAGCCCGCCATTTGAGCAAGTTTTACGGCCGATTTGCCGCCGTTCAGGATGTCTCGTTCACGGTTCCCCGCGGAGAAGTGGCGGCATTTCTCGGCCCGAACGGTGCCGGTAAATCGACCACGATGAAGCTACTGACCGGTTTTCTGGCTCCCAGCGAAGGGGAGGCTTACATCGGTGGCCATCATATCGGGACGTCGCGGATCGATGCATCCCGTCTGATCGGCTATCTCCCCGAAAACGGCCCCTTGTACAACGAAATGACACCGCACAGCCTGCTGAAATATACCGGCCTGGCTCGTGGACTGAATTCTTCCGAACTCGCCAATCGACTGGAGTTCGTCGCTGAAAAATGTGCCTTGCGAAGTGTCTGGGGCAAAACGATCGCCAAGTTGTCGCGCGGTTTCCGGCAACGCGTCGGCATGGCCCAGGCCCTGTTGCACGATCCCGACGTATTAATCCTCGACGAACCGACGAGCGGCCTCGACCCCAACCAGAATCATGACCTGCGAAATCTGATCAAGAGTCTGGGCCAGACCAAGACGATTCTGCTTTCAACACATATTCTGCGTGAAGTGCAGGCGGTTTGCAGCCGCGTGATTCTGGTCAACGACGGCCGCGTCGTATTTGACGGCCCGGTCGCCGATATGGGAAGCAGTCAGAACGACATCGAGACGCGCTTCCGCGAATTGACGACGTCGAAAAAGACCCGCGATTAACAGAGATGTCTCCCTCCGCCGTCCTCAGCCGGCAGCCCGACATTCCCAATCGACAACGTATCATCAGAGCGAAAAAAGAGATATCGAATCATGTTGCAACCTCATATCATCAAGGCCGTTTTCTACCGGAATGTTGCCAGTTTTTTTTCAGGCATTCTCGGTTATCTGTTTATCGTCGTGTTCGTCGTAGCGGCCTCGTTTGCGGCGTTCAGTCCTCAGTTTTTCACGAATAACCTCGCCAACCTCGATCAGCTTACCTTTTGGTTTCCGCTGCTCCTGTTGTTCATCGTCCCGGCGATCACCATGGGAACATGGGCCGACGAACGTCGTTCGGGGACCGACGAGTTGTTGTTTACGCTGCCGGCATCTGACGTCGACATTTTGCTGGGAAAATATCTCGCTGTCGTCTGCATTTACACGTTTGCTCTTATTTTCTCTGTCAGCAATCTGTTCGTGCTCGCATGGATCGGCGACCCCGACTGGGGCCTGATCTTCACAACGTATCTCGGTTATTGGATCGCCGGAGCGGCACTGTTGAGTATCGGCATGTTTGCCTCGGTCCTGACCAACAGCACCTTTGTTCTCGGTACCGTCCTCTGTTCGGTTCCCGTACTCATCGGGCAGGCAGCCCCCTGGAGCGACTTTCTCAAATCGCTTTCGCTTTCAGAGCAGCTGCACGACTTCACGACGGGGGTCATTCCCCTCAGCGGCATTCTTTATTTCGCCTCGCTGGCCGTGTTCATGCAGTACCTCAACCTCGTCTTCATCACCAAACGGCACTGGAGCGCTGCCCAGAAAATGGGGATGGGCTGGCAATATCTGATCCGCGCCATCGCCTGCGGCGTGACTCTGGTTTCGATCAATAATATGGCGTCGCATGCATCGATGCGCATCGACATGACCGCCGAGAAAATCTTCAGTCTCTCGGATACCACCCGTAATTTAATCGGCAAGATCGAAGCCGAGCGTCCCGTGCTCGTGCAGGCGTTTGTCAGTCCCGATGTGCCGCGGCAATACGTACCGGTGCAGAAACGACTGCTGGGGCTCCTGCGACAATACAACGACCTCGGCGGGAGTCGCATCAGCATCCGCATCGTCAACGTCGAACCCTACAGTCCGGAAGCCGAAGAGGCCGACCTGCTCGGCATTCCTTCGCGCAAAGTCTACAGCGAAGTCGGCGGACGTTCGCGCGAAGAAGACATTTTTCTCGGGGCGACCGTCAGCAGCGCTTATGGTGAAGTGGTGATTCCCTTTTTTGATCTGGCGACGCCGATCGAGTACGAACTGACCCGATCGATCCGCACCGTCTCGAAAGAAGACCGCCTCACCATCGGAGTTCTGGCGACCGATGCGAATGTCACCGGGGGATTCGATATGTCGTCGTTTCGTTCGCTTCCGGAGTGGCAGATCACCGACGAACTCAAGAAACAGTACAAGGTCGAGCAGGTTTCGGCCGATGCCGCGATCGACACCGGGAAATATCAGGTGCTCCTGGCGGTGATGCCCTCCTCGCTCACCGAACCTCAGATGCAGAACTTCATCAATTATGTCCGCTCCGGCAAACCGGTGCTGATTTTTGACGACCCCTTGCCCATCAGCAGTTCCCGCGGGCTCCAGCTCGCCCCTCGCTCACCGAAACCGAGTGCCGGCGGCGGTGGCATGTTCGGACAACAGGCCCCACCCGAACCGAAAGCCGACGGCGGCAAACTGACGCGCTTGCTGAACCTGCTCGAAATCGCCTGGGATAACGGCCAGGTCGCCTGGGACAATTCGGGACAACGGATTCATCCCGAATTCGGAGATATGCTCCGCGAAGAAATTCTCTTCATCAGCCCCGCGAACGGTACCAAATCGGCTTTGAATAACGACAGCGAAATTACCAATGGCCTGCAAGAGATCGTCTCGTTCTTCGCCGGAACCGTCCGGCCGCGGGCAAACAGCACGCTCAAGTTCGAACCGCTGTTAAGAACGTCGGCCGATTCGGGACTGATCGACTGGGACGATATCGTCAGTCCGGGGATGTTCGGTGGCGTTTCTATCAGTCCCGATCCTCCGCTGTTTATCGACAAAGATGCCCACGTGATCGCGGCCCACATTACCGGTAAACTCTCTGGTGACGCGCCAGGACCAGACGGAGCCGCTCCACCGGAAACGTCGCTCAACGTGATTTTTGTCTCCGATGCCGACATCATTTCCGACCAGATGTTCGAGCTGCGTCAACGCGGTTTCCGACGGACGGAATCGTCGGCCGAACTCAATTTCGACAATGTGACGTTCGTGCTCAACGCCGTCGACGTGCTTGCCGGCGACGATTCGTACATCACGCTACGCAACCGCCGCACGTCGCATCGCACGTTGATGCGGGTCGAGTCGTACACCTCGAATTCGCTCAAAGAGCAGAACGAACAGAACGAAGCCGCCACGAAAGAAGCGAAAGAGAAAATTGAACAGGCGAAAGAAAACTTCCGTAAAGAGCGAGAGAAAATCGAAAAAGATACATCGATCGACGACCGCACGAAATCGATTTTGTTGCGGATGAAAGCCGAAGAAGAAGAACGCAAACTGCAAGTCGCACAAGCCAACATCGAACGCGACAAGCAGGCCGAACTCGACCGGATCAAGGCAAAAACAGTGCAAGAGATACGCCAGATCGAAGATACGATTCGTTACGCTTCGGTCGCTATTCCTCCCATTCCCGCCGTGCTTTTAGGATTGATCATGCTCCTGGCACGCTGGAAATCGGAGCAGTCGAATATCTCTCCCGAACGCCGTGTGAAGTCAACGTAGTACGACTCGTCGATCGACAGATCGAATTGGCAGACATCGAGAACAACATCGTGGTCAATTATCGGATAGAAAAACGGATGAATTCAACCGGGGGGTGATGGCCAACGCATTGTCCCCCCGGGTATGAAGCAATTTCGCGATAATGAGCCATCGAATATTTGATTGATAAGGCAGACAAGACCCATGAAAGAAACGACCCGCACATTCGTGTTTTGTGGCATCGCGGCGATTGCCGTTGTCGGAGCCTTCGCGGCTCATCGGATTTCTCAGCCTCCCCAGCTGGAAGGGTACGACCGTGTCGGCGAACCGTTTTTTCCCGAGTTCACCGATCCCACGGCGGCCAAAGGTCTGAGGGTCGCCGTCTACAATGCGGAGAGCGCTGAAATCAAGCTGTTCGACGTCGTCAACAAAAACGGCGTCTGGACGATTCCGTCGCGTCACGATTATCCCGCCGACGGTGCCGATCGACTCGCCGAAACCGCTTCATCGGTCATCGGCATCACTCGCGGCGCCCTCGAATCACGGCGCGAGGCCGACTTCGAACGGCTCGGTGTGATCGATCCTTTGAACGAAAGCAGTACCGCGCTCAAAGGCCGCGGCCAGCGATTGACGATTTCGGGCGATAGCGAACCTCCACTTGCCGACCTGATTATCGGTAACCCCGTCCCCGACAAATCCAACGAATATTACGTCCGCCGCGCCGACGAAAAAGAAGTCTATCGAACCAAACTGGCGATCAACCTCTCGACCAAGTTCGCCGACTCGAACGGGACACCCTTAAGGATATTGTGGTCCGCAAGTATTCGGTCGATGAGCAGAAAATGGCACTCACCGGAATGGAAATCAGCGAACTCGCACGGGATAAACCGGGCGACCCCTGGACGCTCAACGAACTCGATGAAACCACCGAAGAAGTCAACACCGAAGCGGTCAATACGCTGGTCAGTCTGCTCGACGATCTGAAAATCGTCGGCGTCCGTCCGAAACCGGCGGGGCTCTCCAAGAATTTGAAGGTTTCCGAGGATCTCAAACTCGATCCGATCAGTGCGATGGACCTGCGAAGCAAAGGATTTCTGGTCGCCCGCGATCAGGACGGTCGGCAAATCTTCGTCGCCGACGAAGGAGAAATGCTCGCCTCGACCAACCAGGGGGTCGTGTACCATTTGTATTTCGGAGAAGTCTCCACCGGGACGGATGTCGAAATCGAGCTGGGGAAGACTCCTGAAGAAAATGCCGCCGAAGCCGAAAAAGAAACGACTGAAGGTGACGACACCCCTGACGAAAAAGACGACGAAAAAAAGCAGGGCCAGAACCGCTATATGTTCGTGACCGTCAATTTCGACGAAACGCTGATCGGTCCGCCGCTACAAGAACCAGTCGCTCCCACAAAACCATCAGCCGAAGCCGAATCAAAGTCTGAGGACGCGACTCCCGAAGCCGAGACCGAATCGGAATCGGAAAGCGAACCTCTAACCGAGGGGACCGACGATAACAAAACGGACGACGCCGAATCGGCAACCGATGCCGAAGACGAAGCAAAAGCCGAAGACGAAGTAAAAGCCGAAAACGCCGAAGCCCCCGCAGACGAACCCACCGAGCCGCAAGCAGAAGCCAAGCCGACCGCCGAAGAGGCCGAGGCGGCGTATCAGCAGGCGTTGAAATTGTACGAAGCCGATCTGGCCAAGTACAAACTGGATGTTTCCCAGCGGACAGAGAAAACCAAGCAGGGCCAGGAGATCGTCAAGGACTTAAACGACCGTTTTGCCAACTGGTATTACGTGATTTCCGCATCGAGCTTCGAGAATCTGCGATTGGGACGTGCGGCGTTTGTGAAACCAAAGACTGCGGAGACCGACGACACAACCGAAGGAAATCCGGCTCCCCCCGACGCTTCGACTCCTGAAGATTCCCCCGAATCAGAAGACGATCCGGTCGAAGCTGAAAAGCCGGCACTCGAATCGTCAGATGAAGAACCCTCCGACGCCGAAACGCCCCCGGAGAAATAATCGGCAAGCGATCGTTCTGTGCATCGGTCGGTGAAATTCCTTTACCAACAGGATCTTGCAAAATCGACACGAAATCGATACTGTGCGCAGTCTATGAATAATCCAACGCCTACTCCCGATCCGGACGAATCCTGGGAATCGCTTGCCGAAGATCTGTTCGGCATCGAATTCAGCACCACCGACGACGAAGATGACTCTCTGTTGCTCGATGATCTTGAGCAAAGTCTGTCGGCGATGGACGACAGCGCGGACGAAACCGCCGAGAGTTCGTCCGTCGGCACCCCCTCTGCCGAGAAAGTCAAAGCGGCGGCCGATTCACTGACGGATGCTGTCGCAGCAGATAACGAAGAAGAGGACGACGACGACCTCGACGATGACGAGAGCGAAGAATTCGAAGCCGATGAGACGCTCTCCGCAACCGGCGAAACTGAAGACGACGTCGCCGCGAACAGAGAGGTGGACGATTACTGGGATCCGCTGATCAGCTGGGAATGGGACGATTCTTCGAAGTCGTCGCGAAAGCGATCGGACGATGCCCCGAGTCAGCACGGATCCGGACGGGGTGGTCCAGGACGTGGCCGATCGGGTCGCCGCGGTCCTGATCGGCAATCGGCGCCGTCCGATCGACCGGCGGCTTCACCGGAACGTCAGGAACGCCCGTCGCGCAGTCAGCCGTCATCACCTTCATCAGGCCGTCGACCTCCTCGGTCGCTTCCCAAAGTGAAAAGTGAAAGTGACGAATTTGGAATGGGAATCTGGGAGGAACCCGACAGTCATCCTTCCGGACACCCATCGTCGACACCTCTTCCCACTGACGAACAAACCGCCGAAGTCGACGACGAAGTAGAACCAGCGGAAACGGAAACAGGGGAAGAAGCGAATCGCCCCGCACGACGCCGTCGTCGAAGAAAACGCCGCAAATCACCTGCTGCAGAAGCTCCCTCGACCACAACACCTTCGACCGAACTCGATGCCGATTCGACTGAGATCGTCGATGGTGAGGACGATGACGACGTCATTCTTCTCGAACTCAGCGACGGTAGCAGCACGACAGAATCAGCGACCACCCCCAACGAAGGGGACACCGAGGACGAAGAAGGCCGGCGACCGCGACGACGACGACGTTCGCGAACACGGCGCAGGCGTTCCGACAAACCGGCCGAAGAGAAATCGGCGGCGACAGAAAATCAGGACGTCCCGAAATCTGTCACCGATCTGTCGGACGACGATGATGATGATGACGACGACGACGACGATGAATTGCTCGATGACGACGGATCGTTTGCGATGGGGGACGAAGACGAACCCGATGACGACGAGCCGACCGTGCGTGTCTATCGCAATGTTCCCTCGTGGGAAGAGGCGATTTCCTACATCCTGCATCCCCGCCGCGTCGACACGGGTGAGAAAGAAACAACAACGGCGACAACCGAAGGGGGACAGAGAGAACCAGGCAAATCCGGTGCCCACAAGGGACGCCGTCGTCGCCGACGCAAAGGTCCGCCGAAGTCGGGAAGTTGATTTTCCCGTGACCGTACTTGCGGGGCGCTGAGCCCCTCGCCAGCGACGCCGGTCTGACGACAAATCGTTTCATAACCCTCTGGACAACGGATATTTCAGGGCAATTTGAACCTTTATTCTGTTGCCAACCGGGTTATGAAACCAGTTCGATTTCGTTTTTATCTGCTGCTGCGATCGAGGCCGTGAATCATCAAACCCCCGACATCGATACTCTGGTGACGCTCGATAATCCGCGTGCGTTGATGCCGTCGGCGGACGATCGCTCGGCTTATGCCCTGAAAACATGTCGGCTGGTGACGCTCGGCTGCAAAGTCAATCAGTACGAAACGCAACTGGTTAAAGAGGCCTTGTTGCGTTCGGGATATCGCGAAGCGAACGACGACGAAGCGGCCGAACTGTGTGTCGTTAACACCTGCACGGTGACGGGCGAAGGAGATGCCAAGGGACGGCAACTGATCCGTCAACTGGCGCGAAACAACCCCGGAACGAAAACCCTCGTGATGGGCTGCTACGCCACGCGCGATCCCCAGACAATTGGCGATCTCCCCGGCGTGTATGAAGTCGTCACCGACAAACGCGAACTTCCCGACGTGCTGGCCCGTGTCGGCGTCGCTGAAATGCCCGACGGAATCGACCGGTTCGACGGCCATCATCGAGCGTTCGTCAAAATCCAGGACGGATGCATTCTGAAATGCACCTACTGTATTATTCCGCATGTCCGCCCCGGATTGCACAGCCGTCCGGCAGACCAGATCGAAGGCGAAGTGCGCCGTCTGATCGACAACGGCTATCAAGAAATCGTACTGACGGGCATTCACGCCGGCCATTACGGCGTCGAAAATACCCGCGGCAAATCGGGGTTGCCTCCGTTCCGGTTATCGCATCTGTTTCAGAGACTCGACCGAATTCCCGGAAACTGGCGCATGCGGTTATCGAGTATTGAATCGGCTGAAATGAACGACGACTTTATCGCCGCTGCGGCAGACTGCGAGCATCTTTGCCCGCAGTTCCACCCCTCGCTGCAATGCGGTTCGGATCGTGTTTTGAGGCGCATGCGGCGACGGTATTCGGTATCACGATTTCTCGAACGCCTCGATCACATCCGGCAGCGAATTGCCGATCCGGCGTTTTCGACCGACGTGATTGTCGGCTTTCCCGGCGAAACCGACGACGACTTTGCTCAGACGCTTTCCACCTGTCGCGAAGCGGGTTTTATGAAGATTCACATCTTCCCGTTCAGCGCGAGGCAGGGGACTCCGGCGGCTGAATTTGACGGTCAAATTCCACCGCCAATTATTAAAAAACGGTGCCGTGAACTGATGGAACTCGAGCGCAACCTTGCATTTCAGTATTATCGCGAGTATGAAGGAGAGACGATTGAAGTGCTGGTCGAACGCCGGCATGAAGATCGGGCGGGCTGGCTTCGAGGAACCGATCGGCGATACCTCCCCATCGAATTGCCGGGAGAACTCGACGATATCGGCCGTTTTGTCAGGGCTCGCGGCCTGAAAGCGAGCAAAACATCACTGACGGCAACGCGGTAGGTTACTGTCGGTGTCGAGGCGAAAACGTCAGAGCGAGGTCATCGTGTCGAACGATCATAATCCAGTTCCCTACTTGAAAATCGAACCCGATGGGGACGCGCTGCATATCACGTTCAACCATCCGCACCTGACCGAAGAAGACAACATCGACGAACTGGGACACCTTCTTTTCAGTCAGGTCGACGACCACGGCGTGCGACAGGTGATCTTGAATCTGCAACATGTGCAGCTGCTGACAAGTAGCGTCATTGGGAAAATCATCACGCTGCATCGAAAACTGCACCGTCTGCAAGGTCATCTGGTGTTGTGCCATCTCACCGAACGCGTGACCGATGTTTTCAACAGCAGCCGATTGCTCGGCTATTTCCACATCGTTCACGATCGTCCCTCGGCC
>JAQCEJ010000115.1 GCA_027618475.1 Planctomycetota bacterium
CGGATGGAACAACGACTTTCTGCTCCAAACCCTCACCGGCTCAGGAAGTTAGTGAGCGCTGGCCCTGGGCTAGTACCGCAGTCGATCGATGTTTGGGGTCGCGTAAGACTCACGCAATTAGAATGTCGGCAGTTGACGAACATGATTGGTGAATGCCGCATCATTTGCCTGTGCAGCACTCCCACATCAACGGTGCAGTCGCGGCAGCGGCTTCGCCTGAAGCTGACTCGATTTGTCGGGGCACGAATTATGGCGGTAACCGTCGTACCTGAACGAAAAATTCAAATCGTCCTGCAGCCGGCAATCGTGGTTACGAAAACGGCATTGCTGGCAACACTGCCGGGTGATGAGGCAACGAGCTCAATCCCAGCAAACCCCTACATTTACAAAATCCAAGTGACACAATAGTTCCAGGTGATGCATTTATGATCGATATTATTTCTTCGCCACCGCAGGGAGCCGAGACGACTCAGGCCTTTCAGCAATTGAAGACTCGCCTGCATCGGCAAATGGTCGATGCCATCGATATGTCGAAGGCGGGACAGTTGAGCGAAAATGAATTTCGCAGCCAGCTTCGTTCGCTGGCGACTTTTTTGTGCGCACAACCCGAAGTTTCGCTGGAAGGTAACGATCGCGATCTGATGGTTCGCGAACTTCTCGATGAGATCTATGGATTTGGTCCGCTTGAACCATTGATGTTACAGGACGATATCAGCGACGTACTTGTCAATGGTCCCGATCGCGTATTTATCGAGCGCAACGGTATTCTCGTAAAGACAAACGTTCGTTTTGCCGATAATCGACATCTGTTGCAATTGATTCATCGTCTGGTCGGCCGGGCAGGTCGCCGAATCGATGAAGTCTCGCCGATGGTCGATGCGAAATTGCCTGATGGGTCGCGTCTGAACGCCGTCATTCCGCCTCTGGCATTGGCCGGTCCGACGTTGTCGATTCGTCGATTCAAAACGAAATCACTGCTGTTCGAAGACATGGTCCGATACGGATCGCTTGCGCCGGAAATGGCCGAGTTTCTCAAACTGACGGTAAAGGGAAGATTAAACATTCTCGTCAGCGGTGGTACCGGTGCCGGTAAGACGACGCTACTGAACAATCTTAGCCGCTTTATTCCTTCGTCCGAACGCGTCATCACGATCGAACAGACTGCCGAATTGCAGCTACAACAGCCCGACGTCGTCTCGCTTGAAATGCGTCCGGCTAACGTCGAAGGGCGCGGTGAAATTTCTCAACGCGAACTGCTGAAAAACTGCCTGCGAATGCGTCCCGACCGCATCATCGTCGGCGAGGCCCGCGGTGGCGAAGTGCTCGAAATGCTACAGGCCATGAATACCGGTCACGATGGGTCGATGAGTACCATTCACGCGAACGATACTCGCGATGCGCTCGATCGTCTCGAATTGATGATTGCCCTTTCGGGAGCCGACTTGCCCACACTTGTAGGACGAAAATACATTGCATCGGCCGTACAAATCCTCATTCACATCGCCCGTCTCCATACCGGTGAACGTAAGGTGATGCGTATATCGGAGATTGCAGGATTTCATCAGGGAGAATATGTCGTCGAAGACATTTTCGTCTACCGCCTGATGGGAAGTGACGCCGAGGGGCACCTTCAAGGTGCCTATTATGCTACCGGCTATCAGCCGCTGCATATGCAAAGACTTGCGGCAATGGGTTTCCAAGTGCCGATGGACCTGTTCACACCTCGTGAGCTTACGGAATTCCAATCGACAGAAGAAGCAACCGATACCGGTGAAGATACGGTGAATTGAGTTGTGCCGGATCAGAGTAACGATATAGGCCACCATGGGGAGGCTGGAATTGTGCTCTTTCGAAGAAGGACTTGAACGATGGAAAACGAGACGGTTACGACTCTCCCGATTCCGTTGCGGCCGGAGTTTGCGGGAATTCTGCGCGATCAGCTCGAATTCTCCCGTGCCGGTATCTCATCGACGGAAGAAAAAATCAATCGCTGGTACGACGATCTGATACTTCAATCAGGCGCCAGCATCCATCCAGCCGTCGTATTGATGCTTTGCCTTCTAAGTGCGATCACATTTGGCGGAATAATGTTTGTCGTACAGGAGAATCTCTTGTCGGCCGCGATGGCCACATCTCTGGGAGGAGTTTTCCCACTTGGTGTCCTCATGATGGTTCGTATGAACCGGCAAAACAAGATCCTCAATCAAACACCGGCAATGATCGAAGAATTAGCACGTGCCGCCAAGACCGGTCGGAGTCTCGAAAACTGCCTGCTGATGGTTGCTCAAGATACTCCGGCCCCATTGGGAACGGAACTTCAATTGTGTGCCCGCCGATTACAGATGGGAGTGAGCATTCGAGAAGCATTGCAGCAACTGTCATACAGGACAGGCCTGGTCAGTTTGAATATTCTTTCGATGGCTTTGTCGGTCCATCAGCAGACCGGTGGTGATCTCGTGCATGTGCTGGAGCGATTGTCGCGAACGATTCGTGACCGCCTTATGTTTCTCGGTCGATTGCGAGCCGCCACCATTGCCAGTCGGGCGACTGCGATTTTGATGCTGATCGTTCCACCGGGAATTCTCATCTTCTTCATGGTGCGTGATCCCGAGTATTTTACGAATCTGATGGCGGCAGAATGGGGGAAAAACCTCACAATCGCTGCCGTATTTCTCGAATTCATCGGGGCCTTATGGATTATGCGCATCCTCAAAAACACCCAACGCGCCTTATAGCGATAATTGTCTGAGTACGATCGGAGAATGTGGTGTCTAACGAATTGATTATTATCAGTTGTTGTCTGATAGGAATTGTTGCGGCTGCATGGTTGTGGCGGCGATTCCGTTCAGGTCGGCAAAACTCTATCACGACACCTCCGACGATTGCTGAAACCGATCTGAATGAGCAAATTCAACCCTTTCCCATTGTTGATACTGCTGCGATGACGAAAGCGGCGGCGAATTCCGCCAACACGACAACCAACGGTACGTGGTCGAACCGAGATATTTTTAAAGCCGACTGGGAACGGTCGATCGATGGCGACAAACTGCCACTGGTCGAGGCGGCAAATATTCCGTCGACGTCGACGAGTGATTTCATGTTTGGCACATTGACTCCGATCTTTGCCGCGTTGCTTCCGGAAATTCAGGAGCGAAATCAGCAGACACGCCAGGAACTCTGGCAGGCCGGTTATTACCAACCGCACGCGCACCACAATCTTGCAGCCGTTCGATACTTATGTATTATTGTGCCGCTGTTGTTGTTTGGTACTTTGTTGGTCATGTTGCCCGAACGGTTCGAAGTACCGTTGCTGGCCTTGTTGGTCACCGTTCCGATTCTTGGCTGGGCCCTTCCTCGATTGTACGTCAAGGGAAAGGCGATCGACCGAAAGAGTCAGATCGAACGGGCCATTCCCGATCTCTTGGATATGCTCAACATGTGCGTCAGTCAGGGGCTTACAGTAGTCGAATCGTTGGATCGCGTGAGCGAATACCTGAAGAAGATCTATCCGGCGCTGGCCCAGGAATTAGAGATTATCTCCGATCAATCAAAGATTGGTACGTTCGATCAGGCTTTGCAGAACTTCAGCCACCGAATCGATGTGCCCGAAGTCCACTCGTTCACGTCATTACTCACTCAGACCGAACGTATGGGGACAAGCATCACCGAAGCGCTCGAAGAGTACAGCGATAACATGCGGGAAAGTCTCAAGCAGCGCGCCGATGAAAAGGCAAATCAAGCCACTTTCAAAATCTTGTTTCCGACGGTGTTCTGCCTGATGCCCGCGGTTTATATGTTTCTACTGGGACCGGCCACCATCGAACTCTCCAACTTCTTCAACAAGGGGGGCTCGAACGTTCTCGATCAGAACCAGCAAGCGGTCGATGAGTTCAATACTCGACAACCTGTGAGGCCGCTTGATGTCGGCCAGTAACACGTCGTCGGACGCGGGCTAAACGCTCGGCAGCGACCATGGTGAGCGAGACGGTTGCGAGAGCAGACGCGTAACATCGTTTTCCACCCCCATCAATGGCTGGTTTGGTTCGAACTGCAATTCGCGGCCGAGTCGATACGAAATGTTTCCGAGTTGGCTGAGTGTGGATGCCGAGTGCGCTGTGACGGCGTCGCAGGTGGGGCGTTGACGTGTCTTTACGGCGTCGATGAAATTTCTCAGGTGATTGGCGATGGCGTCTCCGGTACTTGAGCCAACGGCACCGGGCTGGTCGTAAACCTTCCATCCGCCGCGGTCGACAACGAGCGTTCCACGCTCGCCATAAAATGCAACGCCGGTACTGCGTCCTTCAATTCCGTGTGCACTCCACAATCGGTGTTCCCACTGGATCGACTTCCCGGGAAAGGAAAATTGTACGGACAACGTGTCGGGCGTCTGTTGATCATCGGCGAAATAGTACTTGCCGCCACTGGCCGAAACACGGGTCGGCAATTGCACATCGAGACCCCAGCATGCCACGTCGAGCAAATGAGAACCCCATTGCGCGAGTTCGCCGCCGCCGAAATCCCAGAACCAGCGCCAATTGAAATGGAAGCGATTCGGGAAAAAGGGTTGCGGACCTGCCGGACCGAGCCACATGTCGTAATCGACACCCGCTGGAACCGCAGTTTCGGCTCTATTCTCAATCGATTTGCGTCGATGAACAACCCATGCCTTCGCCCAACGTACTGCTCCCAATTGTCCGCTTTTCACAAAAGCGATCGCCGATTGAAAATGCGAACTGCTCCGTTCTTGATGTCCAACTTGAATGATGCGGCCCGTTTCGTCAGCAGCCGTGACGATTGCTTCTCCTTCTTCATATGTATGGGCCAGTGGTGTTTCGAGGTAGACGTCTTTGCCGGCATGACACGCCGCCACCGCCATATATCCGTGCCAATGGTCGGGAACCGCAATCACAACCGCGTTAATGGTTTGGTCGTCGAGCAGTCGACGGAAGTCGTGCTCGCAGCGCGGAGCGTGACCTTGGACGTTTTCGAGCGTTCGACAGATCGCGGGAAACTGGCTTTCATCGATGTCGCACACCACCGGTACATCGACATCGCAGAATGAGGCCAAATGAGCGGCAAGCTGCGCACCGTGATGACGTACGCCAATCACGCCAACAGAAACTCGATCGAGCGGTGAGGCATTTGACACCGAACCGGCCCAACCGACAATTCCTGCGGCTACACCTGCTGCATTCTGAGCACTTTGCCCCAGAAACTGGCGTCGATTAAATTCGCGTTTAATGAAGTCGTCAACGTTCATAAAGTCTTGCGATTTTATTCTTCAGGTATTGTACATTGGCAATACGCAAAACATGGGATACCAGGAAACGACAGTCGAACCGTTCAGCGTTCCCTTTTCACATTTTAGCATATCGCCGCTGACATGGACAGGAAAGCCAGATCCCTCCGGAGGCGCAAAATCGCTGGAAAACGTTAAATATCACCCCGAAAGTCGCGGTTTTAACGGTGTCACTCGCCCGATGTCTGCCGAATCGGACCGCGGGGTCGAGGCAGGCGGCTGGATTCGTCTTCGGGGATGTCCTTCAGTCCCGAGCTCCCGCTCAGGGCACCACCCACGCCGATAAGTTCGGGATGGCGGGCGATTTTGTCGCTGAAGATTCGCAGGTCGCGGATCATCGGTTCCAGATTCTTCATCAACACCGCCATCGAAACCGCAGAGCGGTTCATGTTCTGGTACAGTTCCGGATTGGTGACCAGCCTGTTTAATGATCCATCTTCTTTGGACAATTTCTTCGAAAAAAGATCCAATTCGGCCAGAAGTGATTCCATGTGCCCCATTCCGCTGTCGAGTTTGACCATGACGGATTCGCTGTGCTTGGCCATCGGTGCCGTGACGCGGTCGAGGTTTTCCAGATTTTTACCAATCATATCGACGGCTCGCTGAGCGGCGACAATTGTCATTCGAGTATCTTCGATCATGCGTGGTAAGCCTTCGATCGTTTTGCGAATCTGTTCCTGATGCACCGGGTCACCGACAACTTTTTCGGTGCTCTCCAGAATTTTGTTCATGTTCCGCATGGTGATCGTGAATTCTTTAAGCGATTCCTCGGCGTGTTTAACGACGCCCTGTAAGTCGGTTTCGTTACTATCCATAAAACGGTTGAGTGTGGTGCCGACTTTTTGCCATTCGTAACTTGTCGCCGCAAATGATTCCATAGTCACGGCCAGGCTTTCTTCGAGCCGTTTGACGATATCCGTCGGGTCGGTTGGTTGTTCGCCTCGCAAATGAGCCCCCGCTTCAAGAAGTTCGGAACTCTGACCGGGAGTGACTTCCAGGCTGATATCTCCCAGTAGTGACTTGAGCTGATTGATCTGCGTACCTTTGTGTAGTTTGATCGACTCGCGAATTTCGAGATCGGCAATAACTCCGTTGTGCTTTTCATCGAGATATACTTCTTTCACGCGGCCGATTTTCATCCCGTACAGATGAATGGGAACACCGGTTTGTAAATTGGGCGCATCTTTGAAATGGATGTGAATTACATATTTCTTGTCGAAGACGTGCTGCAGATCGCCGAACTGAAATACGAGCGCTCCGCAAACAATCATGGCGACAATGCTGAAGAGCCCGACTCGAAATTGAAGTTGCCGTTCTGTCATGCCATGAACCTTTTTTGTCGCCGTTTCAATTGGACTATCAACACAAAATACGAGGAGCTTATGCCGCAACCATCTCTCGGAGCCGGTCGCCGGCTTCGCCTCGGACGAATTGGGAGACGCGCGGGTCGGGCGATGCAAACGCTTCCTCCGCCGTCCCCTCGAATACGATTTGTGATTCGTGAGGATTGAGTCGACCCAGGGGATACAACATGACAATGCGGTCGGCCACTTTGCGAACCGTCGTCATGTCGTGCGTGACGACGATGCTGGTGACCGGACGCCTTGCCCGCGTCTGCAAAATTAATTCGTTAATCACGTCGCTCATCACCGGATCGAGCCCGGTCGTCGGTTCGTCATAAAACATGATGTCGGGCATCAGCGCGAGAGCCCTTGCCAGTCCAACTCGCTTTTTCATTCCGCCGGAAAGTTCACCCGGCTTTTTCGAACAGACCGATGCCGCAAGCCCGACATCCGCAAGACGCTCACCAACAATTTGTCGAATATCGCCTTCGGGAAGCGATGTATTCTGCCGCAAACCGAATGCGACGTTCTCAAAGACCGTCATGCTGTCGAATAAAGCGGCACCTTGAAACAGGTATCCAATCTTGAGCCGTTCGCGCGTCAGCTCCTTCAATTTCAAGGTTTTCATATCGCGGCCCGACCAATGCACGGTTCCCATTGTCGGAGTCAGCAGGCCGGTCATGAGTTTGAGGGTTACGCTTTTGCCACAACCACTCTCGCCAATGACGACGAGTGTTTCCCCTGCGCGAACCGCGAGCGATAGATTTCTCAAAATCGTCTGACTGCCGAAGGAGATGGTCACATCTCTCAATTCAAGCGGTGCAGGGGAGGATGAGCGATCTGCCATAGCCGGCTCCGTGAAGCTTTCATCATCGTTACATGACCGCAGGAAAGACTGAGTGCAGCAGGTAATAACCTTCCAGCACGATGATGCCGAGGAAAAAATCGAGAATCAGGATCGAGAGAAACGAGAGCACAAACGAAGACGTCGCGGCTCGCCCGACCCCTTCCGCTCCCGGTCCGCAATGAAATCCTCGATGGCAGGCAATCACGGCAATGATCGCACCGAAAAAAATACTTTTGAACATGCCACCGAATACGTTGTATGGCGCTACAAAATTGTTGGTATGAAACCAGTAATGATGGCTGTCGACATCAAGAATCTGGGTACTCACCCACCACCCTCCCAGTATGCCGACACCATCGGCCATCACCGTCAGCAGAGGGATCAGGAGAACACATGCCAGGAAACGAGGGACGACCAAATAGTGTATGGGGTCGGCGCCGAGCACACGCAGAGCGTCGATCTGTTCGGTAACACGCATCGTTCCAAGTTCGGCAGCCATCGCACTGCCGACGCGACCCGCGAGCATCACGGCTGCCAAGACCGGTCCAAGTTCGTTGACGAGCGAAATCGTGATGGCGGCACCAAGGCGACTTTCGAGGTGCATAATTCGAAACTGATCGTACGATTGCACGGCGAGCACCATGCCGATGAATGTGCCGGTCACCAGGACGACAGGCAGACTGCAAACACCAATTTCGTAAAGGTTGGTCCACAACACGCCACGTCGAGGCAAACTACTTACCAGCCAGACGAATATGCGGTACGCAAAAACTGTCAATTCGCCTAATCCGTCGACAAACGACAACACTTTGGCACCCAGTGCGTGCACCGGATTCCAATGTTCGCGGCCATGATTGGCAACTGGAGCAATCGAAGCCATCGTCAGAAGTACTCCCTTACTTCAAGTCGAACGGAACCGAACGAGGCCTGTCACTTCCGTGTGATATCAGGCGATTTTCGCAGAGCGGGAAGATAGTCGAAATGACGATTTGAAGGGAGATCAATTCGTCAAAATCGTCCTGAAACATCTGTTCCCATCAATATTTGCGTCAAATCCCACCCTGTCGACAGCGAGTGATACCTCCAAAAACGATTGCCTGATAGTCTCCACATTCCCTTCAGTTGAATTCACATTACGTTTGAACAATTCTGATGCCGAAAATCTTCTGGCTCATCTTGCGGTAATGGATACACATTCGCATGTCAAAATGGTAATCTGGATAGGGTTGAGATTATTAGAACGTCTCAACGTTCATCAAATTTCACCACAACAACCCCATCAATATTGGAGGATGTTTCAATGCGCCCTTTATTTCTTGCTGGTCTCGTCATGGGACTTGTCTCCGTTAGTTTTTCTGCTGACGCTCAGGACATTCCCGCTCCCACCGAAGCCGAAATGCAGGCACTCGAAAAGGTGAAAACGATGGGGGGGCAGGTGACAACCGTCGCTCAGACCGACCCTCGCGTTGAAATTGGTTATCACCTCGCGGCCGACGTTGTCACTGATGATAGTCTTGCGCCACTGGCAGGGGTCAATTGCGTGGTTTCAATTAACCTGCGTGGCACACCGGTCACCGATGCCGGTCTCGCTCATATCGCCGGTATGACGAATCTTAAGAAATTACATCTCGAAAAAACGACGATTACCGATGCCGGGATCGCACATCTCAAGGGGTTATCGAATCTCGAATATCTTAACATTTACGGAACCGGCGTGACCGATGCCGGTATCGACCAACTGGCCGGTCTCACCAACCTCAAGAAACTCTACATCTGGGAAACGGCGATCTCCGACGAAGGTCAGAAGAAATTGAAAGCCGCACTTCCGGAACTGCAAATCACGGGGGCTTTTATTCCGCCAGATGAACCGGTCGAGGCGAAAAAACCAGCTCCTCCGGTAGCAGCCGAGTAAATGGGAGGATTTACGCCCGCGTCTCGTCATACGCCAGGCAGGCGATAAGGAACACGAGATCGGCGAGCAAGCAAATTGCCAGTCCTCCCGTGAGCCCCTGAAATTGAAGGGCCGCGGTTTCGTCGCCCAGTGCTTCCAGCAGCCCCCATAGCAAACTGGTGGTCAGTATCGCCCATATGAAGATGATACCGGCATGAAGACCGCGGTTCAGGAGAAAACGTCGTACCTGTCTCATCGATCAATCTCCCAATTGCGATTCACTACGAAAGCTGCCGGCGCGATCCAGTAATTCCTGTGTTTTCACCCCTTTTTTCGGTTCAAGTTTGTAGCTGAACTCGTGGCGGTTTTTCACGCGAAAGGGGAGGAAGTGCTCGGAAAAGAAGTCGATCGGAAATCGCTGGTACAAAGGTGCCGGCACTTTTGCGAGAACCGTCATCGTTTCGTATCCATCTTTGATGAGCTTGATTTCACGGGTCGCATAATAGGTGAAATCGACTGAAACCGGCGTAAAGCCGACCTCTTCACCGTCGAGCATGACGAGTGCTCCCTCGGGTTCGGAGTGAATCGCCAATCGCCGATGGACACATCCCGAACCCAGTGCGCACAACGCGATAGACAGGCATAACAGCATTCCATGCCTGTAGTTTTTGTTCATCGAATTGCGCGGAATGCCAAACATGGGGCGCTGGTTCTGTGGATGTCGTTACGGATTATCCCCTGGAAACGGTGCAGGAGTGTAATCGGAATCGGCTTTTTCGCCAAGAGGGAGTCTGATGCTTACGCCACTTGTTTCAACGACGCTTTTCTCGGCAAGTACACACGAAACGTGCTTCCTTGTCCGGGGCCGGACGACGTCACTTCCATGCGGCCACCGTGGTTTGCAACTAAACCGTGTGTGATCGACAGCCCCAGTCCGGTTCCCTTCGTGCCGATTTTCGTCGTATAAAACGGTTCAAACAGGTTTTCCAGCACTTCAGGAGTCATGCCGCAACCCGTGTCGGTGAACGATAGCATTACCGTGTCGGGTCGTTCTTGAGCGTCGATTGTCAGCGTGCCTCCCGCCTCCATCGCTTCCAGGGCATTGGCGGTGAGATTCAGGATCACCTGTTTGATCTCGTTCGGATTGACCTCCGCAATCAATGGCTTATCGTAATCGAACTTTACCTGCCGATCTCGATATTTTGACAGATGGCCGACCATCGATAGGACGTCACGCACAGATTTTGTTAAGTCCTGCTGGCTGCGGACCGCATTTTGGCCACGGGCAAAATCGAGGAGTCGCGACGTTATTTCTCGGCAGCGCACGGTTTCGCGTTGAATCATCTCCAGATAATTCCGGGCGATCTCCCACTCGTCTGGATCTTTCGTTTCCGCTAAATGATCGACCTGTCCCAGCAGCGACCCTGCGGCCAGCGTGACGGCCGATAGCGGATTATTGATTTCATGAGCGACACCCGCCGCGAGAAAACCAATTCCTGCCAACCGTTCCGAACGAACGAGCTGTTTACTCCGTTCGTTGACTTGTCGATCGAGATCTTCCTTGATCTCCTGGAACCGGTCGGTCATCTGATTGAACGACTCAGCAAGTGTTGCCATTTCATCATTGGTTTTGAGGATTACGCGGTGATTGAAATCCCCCTGTGCCACACGCCGGGCTCCCTGATGCAATTTCTTAATCGGTATAAAAATCCAGCGCGTACCGAACCAAATCAAGCTGAAAAACAATACCACCGTGCCGATACTTGCCGCGATGACCAGCCAGATTCGTGACCGATAGACGTTTTGCGCTTCGTCGAGTTTGCGGTTCAATCCTTCCTGCGGCTCGGGAAGCGATCTCACGGTTTCCAGCACCTTCGCGAATTCCCTGCGCAAGGCGATCAAATTCGCATCATGACTTCCGGGCTCGACATCTTGAGTTGCAAGGCGTTCCATTTCGACAAGTCCACTTTCAATCCCGGTCAGCAGATTCATCGACAAAGGGACGCGTTCACGCGCTCCGGGGGTGGGGGGAAGATTATCCAGTCGTTTTCGATACTCGGTCAGGTTTTCGCGGGCCTCGCGTAGTTGCTGAACGAGCTGAGTCTGACGGCGTATCGCGTCGTGGGAGTGCCGCATCAGTTGTAATTGTCGAATTCTGGCATCCGACGAAAGTGACACCGGATCGGCAAGCAGTGGTTCGGCCAGATGACAAATCCGGCGATCGAGTTCGCCACGGTCAGGAGCATGATGCAGTTGAAATTCGAGTGAATTGACCACATCGCGATACGACCACAATCCCCCGATCGCGCCAATCGCCATCAATCCCAGCATCGTGGCGACGAGTCCCAGGCCGAGGGTCAGCTTCCGCCGGATCGATCGAGTAAGAAACATGGCCACATCCTTGTGCCGTGTTGCGAATAAACATCCATGTATGCAGGCACGAAGTGTATCACGCAGACGTCCGATCCGGCAAGAGCCGTCCCCGATTGCAATTGCTCTGCTGTGCTTACCTGACTACGAGCTATGATTCCGGCTCTTCGATAATCGGCAAGAGCTTTCCTTTACGAGAGTCTTGTTGCAATTGCTTGCGATTGAGCAACACTCCGGCCATCAACACATCGATCGCACGTGCGTAGGCGCTGAGGATTTGAGGGTACGCTTTATCGGCAATCGCAGATTGTGCTCTTTGATAGGCCTCTTCGTGAGAATTCCAGTCGATTCGCCAGCCTTCGTCGGATGCGGTTCGCTGCAATTCGGCCTCGATGGCGGCGACGTGATTCAAAAATTTTCGCGTCAGCCTTGCACTGGCGGTGCGATAGGGGCTATCGCTTCCCGTCGCCATCAATTCCTCTGCAACGGGTTCACTTCCACGTGTCAAGTTCCAAAGTCGCCACGCCAAAAGACCACCCATAGCCAGAACCGACCACAGCACAAGCCAAAATCCGCTAATCGGCTCACGCAGGAAGAATAGGCAGATCCCCAGAACCATCAGCAACGTCGATGCCCAGATTCCGCCTAACCACCAGCCGCTGACAGATTCCCCCTTGATGACGGGCTCGGGATCTTCATCGAGTTCGGACAAATGTGGCTCTCCGGGTGCCTGTCCCACACGGACGATCACGACCGTAATATTGTCAGAACCGCCGCGCAGATTCGCCAGATGGACGAGAAACCGGCATGCTTCAGGAGCACTCAAATGACTGGCGACCATGCCGATTTCGTGATCTTGAAGATAAGTCGTCAAGCCGTCCGAGCACAACAGATATACATCGTGCGACTCGATAGGAAACGGGCCTTCGACATCGACCTGTACTTTCGGTTCTGGACCGAGCGAGCGTGTGATCACATGCCGAGGCTCGAAAAGAAACGCCTCATCCGGATGCAGCTGCCCTCGTTTGAGGAGTTCCCACTGCAAACTATGATCGAACGACAATTGTTCGATTTTCCCTTGACGAATGCGATAAACCCGGCTGTCTCCGACATGTCCAACGATTGCTCCCCCGCGCGACAAGACCAAGCCAGAACAGGTGGTTCCCATGCGAAGAAAGTCCTGGTTCGCCGTACCGCGCTCGTGAATGGCAGCGTTGGCTGTCTCTAAGGCCGTCCGCAGCGCCCGCGGAATTTCTGGGACTTTGCTCTTGAAAAAAGCCTGGGGAATAGTGTCGACGGCAATTTTGCTCGCCAATTCACCGACGGCATGACCTCCCATACCATCCGCGACGACAAACAAGTGACCATGTTCCCGCCAGGTCTCGTAGTCGGAACAGATCTGGATGACGTGCGAATCCTGATTGTTCTGCCGCCTGAGACCGACATCTGAAATGGACGCGTATATGACCTGTTGTTCCCAGCGCATGCCGGAGCCTAATTGATAGGAATTGGTTTCAAATAACGAGGGTTGCTCGGTTTCATTCGATCGAAATCAATCCCGCCGGTCTTCAGAGCAACTTGGATTGGCATCGCACAAATATTGCTGCAAAGAATAATGACGCACCGACTTCGATAATGCATGGTCTGCGACAGGAATTTACACAACACGACAGCGGTACCGAACCGCCATCATGCAGAGATTGTTCCAGCCCGGTCGGTCGACACATAAAAACTCATGTATTCTTAATATACTGTTTGACGAATACCGGCGTAAAGTAGATCCGGCTGTACTTTGTCAAGCATCTCGCATATTCGTTGAAAACTTGATGCCATAAAACTTGCATCGCAATTCGCCATCTGAAGTTCTTACGGACAATTGATTTCTCATTCTTGACACGTTTTCGAGGTCATGCTAACGTAAGCCGAATGACGGGGGGATTAGCTCAGCTGGGAGAGCGCTTGCATGGCATGCAAGAGGTCAGGGGTTCAAGTCCCCTATCCTCCACTTCTTGACTCCACTTGCCCGATTTGAGGTTTGCCTCAAGTCGGGTTTCTTTTTGCACTTGGAGCGAAAACTCCCTGTTTTCTGCTTATATCGGAAGCCAGCTGGTCAGCGACACGGTCAGGCATGGGGCAGATTACCCTTCTTTTTGGTCAGATAATCACGGTAGAATGCCCTTCGCAATCTGACCGGAGAAGTGCAAGGTGCAACTCGACGAACGACCCTGAAACCCGATCCTCTGGCACGCATTCCATAACTGAGAGATGATCCCCGCAACCAGCCAGAGGATGCTGTCTATCCGCTGTTTGTCGCGGACGCCGATGGCTCGCTGGATATTTACATCCAGCACAAGAGTCCGGGGAAAGATAAGGAGTCGAATTGGCTTCCCGCACCAAAAAGTGGTGACAAGAGCCCGACCATGCGACTCTACGCACCCAAGACCCAGGTACATGACGGGCGGTGGAACCCGCCACCGATCCGAGTCGCCAAATAACGAAATTCCAAGTCATACATTCCATCGTGAGGCATCACCATGAATGAGCATCAAGATACACTGTGGAATCGAGTACTCAACTGCGTCGGCGTGACACTCGTGTCGATTTTTGCCGCAATGACATCGACGACCTTCGCACAGACTCCACCGCGCGAAAAGCATCCTTTGATCGTGCCGCCAGCTCCTGTGCGTTTTGGTGACCGATCATTGGAAAGCACGATTCGTACGGACGAGCGGTACGGCCACGATGGTTTGTTTCAGGGACCGCGCGGTTGGGTCTATTGGAATTACCTTGAGAACCCCAAAGGCATTCAGGACCCGAACCTGTGGCCGGACATGCGGTCGACGTATTTCATCGGCCGCTTCGCGATGCCCGAGGGAAGTTCGATGACCCTGCGAGGTACGTTCCCTTATGCGAGGTTTTTCCAGTTCGCACTTTATAAATTCGAACGCAACACGTTCGTCGCCTTCGGCGAGTCGCTCAGAGGCCCAGACATCGAACCCGATTCTGGTTCGACCAACCCGTTTCGCGTTGGTGCAAATCGCTTGGCTAAGGATCGCGATTTCACGATCCACATTCTGGCTGAAGATCCACCGAAAGACGAGGCTCACCGAGTTAACAACACGCTTTACGTCGGCCGCGAAGGCAGGGACATTCAAGGCGTGATCCGCATTTACCTCCCAGATCAGGACCAAGACGGCACAGGTTGGGGGCCGCTTAACTCGTCTTTCGGTGAAAGCGGCTTTCCGACCTATGAAGGCAAGCTCGCCGATGGCACGAAGTTGTCAGCCGAGCAAGTCATCAAACAGTGGGGCAAACCGTTCGTCGGTGAGACTGAACAGCCACTAACCGTCGACCAATGGGTGCAGCTCGTCAATGCCAAGGACAACGACCCGACCTTGACGCCCCAAACTGCGCCCGCTCGAAATCCACCCCAATGGGAAAAGTTTACGACGATTCGATACGGAGTGATCGGGGCATTCAAGTCACTGGCGGCCCGCGCGAAGATCCCGTTCGGAGGCCCGGTCGAAGGTGGTGGTGAAGGCCCGTATCTCGTCACTTACCTTTCCCGGCAGTACGGCCCCGTGTACGTGATGAAGGGGAAAATGCCCACGTTTCCCGACACCTATGCCGGCAAGGACGACCGAGGAGCCGCGACTATGCATGAAGCTCAGACGCAGTACTGGTCGCTAGTCAGTTGTGAATCTGTCCCCAGCGGACAGGTGGTTGACGGGCTAACCGACTTTCAGATTCCCTTGGACAAGGACCGCAACTACACGATTGTTGTGAGCCGGCCTGAAGACCGGCCGAAGAATGCAACACTCGAAAACGGCGTGGCCTGGATCAAGTGGAGCCCTCGCGGCGAAGGGCTGGACGATCCACGAAACCGTTCCACTTTTGGGATGTTACTCTTGCGGATCATGGGAAACAATCCGAACTGGAAACAACGCCCTGACAACATTGAGAAGCCGGGGACTGGCGAAGCCGTGATGGAGTCTTACTTTCCTAAGGGCCATTACACCACCAAAGAGCAATTCGAGTCCAAGGGGGGTGCGGTTGACTTTGCGAAAGTCGCGATGATGACTGGGCAGGGCAAGAATATGACGCTCACGATGCAGTCGCTCAAAAAGTCACGCGGCTATCTGTACTGTGAGCTTGTGTTTATCTATGGCGATAAAGGAAACGACATCTACAGTACCTCGCCGTTAGGAGAGGCCAAGTTGAAGTGGTGGGACAATCTCGACCTTGATGCTCTCGCAAAGGAGTTCGGGGCTGAATCGGTGTATAAGAACGGTCCGCAATGGTGGTCGATGGATGAAGTCGGCGTCATGGCGTCCGAACCGGTGAAAGTCGCGGGAGTGGACATGGTATTCGGCGCTCACCTTCCCCCCGGCACTTTGAAGATTCCCAAATACACGGTCTTTAATCCCGCCAAATTTCAAAACCTTGTCTGGAAGGCCGGAAAGCCCGTATATCAGCTCGTTGATCCAGACGGCCACGTCTATATCCTCCAAGGGCACAAAATCCCTGTAGATCAACTCAAGACATTGGGCAAGACGTTCAAGATTCTACCCAAAGGCTGGGAGTATCGCGTCAAGACATACGACAAAGATCTTGTGATGAAGCTGACACCCCGTGATCCGATACCCTCCGTTCAGGACGAGTTTGACCAGATCTACATTCGGATTCCCGAATAGTGCCCCGCCACATCCAATCCGTGTCCTCCAAGCAAACCAAACCTGATCGTGATTGAAAATCGGTCAGATTACGGGTCAGATAAGGCATCGATCTGTTTCTGCAAGTTCTTTGTCACCAACAGTTGCGACAGATGGGGTCATGGCCCCTATCCTCCACTGATTGAATGTGTAGTATTGCAGGCAGAATGCCAAGCCCTGGTGATCAGGGCTTTTTTCATGCGCTCAGTGGGCTCGAATCGCGTTACCGTTGTTCCAAATTCTTAGGGGCCGCGTTTCCTGGGTTCGGGTCACGAGGAAACAATCCAGGTCTTCGACTTCGATCCGACGTTTCTGACGTTATTGAAGCTGTATGGAAAGGTCTGACGAGCGAATCCCCTATAGACGCGAATCCCCATGTGCCGGGTTTGTAAGCACTTTCGTCCTTTATCCTTCCCGTTTTCCACGGTAAAATTCTGATGGGGTGGATCCTGCCTGGTCGCCTTCCTGTTTTTTCTTGCTTGCGAGAGTGTCATGAACATCGTCTGCCGTAGTCTTTCGTGGGGATTACCTCTGTTTCTAGTGCTGGCCGGTGTGGCCGCGCGGGGGGATGAATCGCTGACGTTTAACCGCGACATTCGTCCGATACTTGCGGCGAACTGCTTCGCGTGTCACGGGCTCGATGCCAAGCACCGACAGGCGGAGTTGCGGCTCC
>JAQCEJ010000116.1 GCA_027618475.1 Planctomycetota bacterium
ACCAGATGATGGGATGGATGTTGACCGCGACACACAACTAACCCTCGGAGACCTTCACGGAACTAGCGCCACCAGATTCGACCGCCCCGCGCCGCCATTTTGAACCGCCGTCAACACTTGCGTCTCACCGCCACATCCAAACACGTTCCGATATTCGAGTCTGTATCTGTACGTCGAAGTTCTATTGTTACTCGACAGATTGATACTCGCAAACATTTTCTCATCGGTGGGAGTCCTTTCCCGCTGGTCGATTGCTGTCGAATCCTTCTAGCGCATTGTTCTGTTTCAGCATCTGTCATTCCGCAGCGAAGAATTGCCGCTGAAGACAACTGCTTTGCATCGGACGACTGAAACTGAACGTCGTTCTAACCACGTTTCATCAGAAATTCAGGATCGAAACCGAACCCGTTCCCTGACGAAGTCAGAGTTTCCTCTGTTCACGGCGTATAAAAAGATATTTCTCCGCGTGAAATTGCATTCGCAGAATCGATCTCTTCGCTCACCTTCATCCGGAAGGTCAACTCGAAATCGATCATCAATTTCAGGGGAAATCCAGCAATGGAAACGACGTGTGGTGAACAATCCTGTCCGCCGACGTCCTGTTCCCGGCCCGCATTGCAAATCGCCGGCGCACGGCGATCGTGATGAATTCGACTTACTCGATCTGCGATTCGTGGTGCAAATCTCAGATCGACCCCCGTATGTCGATCAATACTGCATGTCACCTCGCGATGTATGAAGTTGGAAGATTTTTGAATCGAGTATTGTGGACGAACAGATGTTTGGGCGGTCGAATACCCCTATAAAACCACCCAAGGCTCTAGTTATCAAAAATACGAATCGAATTCACAGGGTCTCGGTAGAGAAAAGCAGGCGCAAAACCCGACCCTTCCCCGCATTGTTGTTCCTGCATGAACTCTACTTGCTTCTGATGGTATCCAGCTCTCGCCATCATTGTCACGATAAAAATCCGGCGAGGAGGAATTGAATTCACGGTATCGTGACGAGTGAATGAAGTCAACAGAATAGTTCGTCGACCCCCGTATTTTTCAACACCGATAAACCATCGTTGATCGAATCGACATCGAATGCTCCCCGCGCCAAATCGGTGGCATGGGGTTGTTCTCCCGATAATCTCAGGGCAGAATAAGCCGGTTCGACCGTTCGAATTTGCCGCCGTTTTCCTTAGACCCCCGCTCCATCAGCGGCGGGCGTTTATCGCGTTGAACACTGTTCACGATGTTGAACAACCGAAATCCAGTCGCGAATCGATCGCAATTCCTCGTTTCACCAGGAGAAGCACGCCATGTCTGCGAATGAATCGATTATTCTCACCGACGTCGATCAATCGATCTGGCACGACACTTACCGCATTGATGACCAGTCCGGCCCGCGACTTACAGGCGCCTCGCGCTGGAGTCTCGAAAAACGAACGCTCCGCGGCGGAATGTCTGACGGTGTCGATGTCGTCGAAGTCAATAACGGCAAGTTGTCGTTCTCGATTCTACCGACACGCGGGATGGGGATCTGGAAGGGAACCTGCGAAGGTTTGCACATCGGCTGGAATTCACCCGTGAAATCCCCCGTCCATCCGGCGTTTGTTCAACAGGAAGATCGAGGAGGACTCGGCTGGCTCGGCGGATTCAACGAATGGATGGTCCGCTGTGGACTCTCGTGGCATGGGGCTCCCTGTGCCGATCCCAACGGGCATCCACTCGAAAAAAATCTGACGCTGCACGGTCGAATCGCCAATACTCCCGCGCATTATGTCGCCGCTTCGGTCTCACCCGAGAACGGCGGCGAAATCAGCGTCACCGGAATCGTTCGCGAAACGGTCTTCTTCGGCCCGCATCTCGAACTTCGTTCGACGATCAAAACGCGAGCCGGTTCATCGAGTCTGACGATCATCGACGAAGTGACCAATCTCGGTAACGCGACCGCCGATTTCGAGTTGTTGTATCACACCAACCTCGGAACGCCGTTTCTCGAAGAAGGAGCCCGTTTCGTTGCGCCGGTTCGCGAGATGGTTCCCCGCGATCAGCACGCCGCAAACGACAACGACACCTACGGCACGTACCTCGGCCCGACCGACGGCTACGCCGAGCAGTGCTACTTCTTCGACATGCTCGCCGACGAACATGGCAAGACGCCTGTGCTGTTGCGCAATCAGTCGGGGAATATCGGCTTCAGCATGAATTACGATCGCGAAACGCTGCCGTGGTTCACGCTCTGGAAGTGCACGCACGGCATGAACGGAGGCTACGTCACCGGTCTCGAACCCGGCACCGATTTCCCCAATCCCCGTCCCTTCGAGCGAGAAAAGCGGCGTGTGATCAACCTCAACGTCGGCCAAACGCACCGTACCGAGCTGGAGTTATCGATTCACACCACCCCCGGAGAAGTAAAAGCCATCGAACAAAAAATCGCCGCATTGCAAGACCGCGTCCACCCGGTGGTCCACAATGAGCCGCATGGGGATTGGTGCCCGAGTTGAAATATTGATCACAAAATAGATAAGTCCCTATGTGATTATGCGAGATGGCTGACCATCAATCATAATGCATAATCATCATCTTCGGGCGCCGTTCTCGCAATTCGTAGAATCCGGTCTCTGAAAATGGAGCATAGCAGATCCATAACGTTTCGAGGCTCGGCAATTTGGCGAGATGCTGCACCGCGCCATCACCGAGTTGTGTCGAGCAAACGTTTAATATCTTGAGTGAGGTCAACGCGCAGAGATGTTCGAGGGAATTCTCGGTTACCGCTGTGCTCGACGCATCTAACTCGAGCAATTGAGAAAGTCCCTGAAAATGCACAAAGCCAGTGCCGGTAATATTCTCGCAATTATCGAGGCTCAATACTCGAAGTTCGGTGAGGCCCGATAAGTGCTTCAGTCCTTCATCTGAGATGGCAGTTGAGCTCACATCGAGGTATTCGAGGTGCTTCATTTTTCGCAATGCCTTGAGGCCGTCGTTTGAAATCTTGGAACCTCTAAGTGAGAGCCACCGCATTTTGGTCAAGTTGGCGAGATTGGTGACGGCACTGTCACCGATGTGTAGGCGGATTTGACCACCGGGTCCGATGTTGAGATATTCGAGATTTGTCAAATTGCGAAGATGCACGAGCCCATCGTCTGATACGTGCGTGAAACTCAGGTCTAATCCACGTAGTTTTTTCAACGAAGCTAACGAACGAATTTCGTTAGAGGTAACCGACGTTGCATCAAGATCCAGGATTTCGAGATGCCTTAATGATTCTAGCGATTTCAATCCTGCATCGGTTATTTTCGTCCGTTGGAGTTTCAAAACCTTGAGTTGCGTCATCGCTGCGACGTGACGCAGGCCTTCGTCGCCGAACTGCGTTCCCTCGAGATTGAGCGATTCGAGATGTTTAAGCCCTTTGAGGTGCAACAAACCTCCGTCGGTGATCTGGGAATTGATCAAATCGATGCGGCGCAACTGAGAAAATACGGCCAAATGCCTCACGGTGTCGTCCCCCACATCGGGACGACTGGACTCATAGTCAAGATAATCGTAGCTCAGTGGATTCCAACCGGCTTCAGCGTAAACGATCGGTTGATCAGGCAGATTCACATCTCGATACAAGGCCACGCACGCATCGATCAAGGCGTTAACGGCCTTACGTTGCCCTACGGGAACCGAATCGACCGAATTTACCAACTCCCAAGTCTTCGGTTTGAACGTATCAAAGAAATGGTCGATCGACTCGTACTTGCGGTCGCTGAAATCGGGGGGCTGGCTGTAATCCTCGCGACGATTATCCGATTGAAATACGACTTCGGTATGCTCAGCGTTTACGCGCAGTGAATAACTGCCGCTTTCGGTGCGAAACGATTCGTAGAGTTCGTCGTTGTCGCCGATCTTGAAAAAATCGGGATCATTAAAAGGGTCATCGTCACGCAGAAACTCACCCGGCTGACGACGGTGCAGGTTTTTGGCAACGGCGATTTTTTCGAAGTCGTCGGGATGAATCTTAAAGCGAAGCATCAGACCGACACCCGGACGTTCGTCATCCCTGTTTACAAATCTTAATTCGGTCACACTTTCGGGAATAGGGTCGAGCAGAAAATCGCGGAAGCGATCGCGGACGATTTCTTCAGGCGATTTTCCGCAACCGCCGAAACAGGCAGCACAGATCAGACAAATGATAAGACGGTGTATTGTCATCATGTATTGCCGGTCTGATTGCAGTTCACCTCACCCCTCCACCCAACTCCAAGCCGATTCCATTTCACCGGCGTCGAAATATTTTACCGTGGCCATCGTGAACGGCTTGCAGACTTTGGCCATCCATTCTTCCCATTTCTTTTCGCCTACGATGGCGATCCGTTCGATGGTGGTGCAGTGTGTGACGGCGAATTTGGTGTCGTCCCAGAGTGCGTGCATGTCCCACCCGTGAAAATCGTGGAAGTGTACCAGCATCCGAATCTTCCCTTGTGCGGCAATCGCGGCGTCGACGAGCGGCACGAACGATTTGTAATCGTCGTCGTGCAGTTTGCCCGAGAGCTCAAACGCCATGACTTTGTCTGAATCGCGACTGATTTGCCTGATCATGGAGCATCCCCCTTTCAATAGGTATTCGTGAATCGCAAGTGAGGGCTCGCGCGCGTGATACGACGTCGACGACCTCCATCATGAGATCGAACGGGGAACGAATCAACCCAAAACTCGGCTTACACGCTCTGTTGAGACGTGCATTCGTGCTGCAGCCGGTCGATCGCCTTCGTGAAGAGTTGCCGTGCCCGTTCGGTGCTGACGCCCCATTTCAGAGCGATTTCGCGGAACTTGTGCGGACGACGCGCCTTGCCGAGTCCGAAGCGAAGGGCGACGATCGAACGCGAGCGATCGTCGAGATGATCGAGCAGCTGTGTGCAGGGCTGAGACTCCATCCCTTGTGTGCAGACATCGTCAGATGCGTTCGCGGCGTCGGGGTGCACGTCGATCGTCAATTGCTGAGAGGTGACGAAACGTTTCTGCTGTCGCGACATCTTCGTTGAAGAACGATAGAGGAAATGCCGAATGGCCCACGTCGCATACGTACTGAAACGGGTGCCCCGCTCGAAGTCGAAGATTTCAACCGCCCGGATGAGAGGCATGTTGCCGTCGCTGATCATTTCATCCATTTCGCTCAGGTCGCGGGCAATCGTTTTGGCGATCGAGACGACCAGCCGTAGATTGCATTGCACAAGCCGATTGCGGATGTGCAGCGCATCAGACAATTTCTTTTCGATGCGATCGCACAACGAACCGGGGGACTTCGACGTCGAGAGCTGACGACGCAGCAGGTCGGCACGGTACTTCAGGTAATTCATCTTGCGGAACAGCTGATGTTCTTGAGCGCGCGTCAACAGCGGGAACGCATACAAATCGGCGAGATAAGGAGGAGTTCCCGCCGGAGGCGTAACGCCATTCTTGGGTTTGCTCCGGCCGGCGTTCGTGGTCGATGCGCTCGAATCGATCGCATCAAGGATGTCGGACGCCGCTTCGGGGTCATCGAATTCGGGGCTGAAATGAAATTCGATGGTCGTCTCGAGAATCCGCTGCATTCGCTGTTCGAGAGGAAGTTCGAAATCGTGCGAAGAAGCGTCCGATTCACAATTCAGTGAGGCAAGGGTCAATGTCGCATCGTCGTGCGGCGAGACCGACGTCGATCGTCGGGAGACTTTTGAGGGGGGGAAGCTGGTGATCATGATGTATGACTTACTCGCAATTCGATTGCGAAAGGAGACATCTTCGCGGTTGCTTTGGAGACCGATGACGGCGACAATTGGCTGTCGTCTGTCCACATAATAACAGGCGAAACATTTTTGACAATCAAAATTGTCATAAATCGGGTTGGATTCCCATTCTCAGGAATTCAATTGTCTTAAGTGTTTTAATTGTTAGTTGTTATCGTCATTGATCTTCAGGCGGACCCCCATGGACGAAACCATCGACCTGCGACTTGCGAAGCGGAACCTTCGAGCAGAATTGCGACGGGTTCCGCGTGATCGCGATACCATTGCCGAGCGGAGCGAACGGATCTTCGAACGGGTAACAGAATTGCCCGAGTGGCAGAACGCCGGGTCGGTGTTGTGGTATGTCGACTTACCGGGCGAAGTTCGCACACAACCGTTTTTATCGAAGGCGTTGGCGTCCCCACGCCGGTGCGGGGTCACCTGGTGCGAGCCGGACGAGTTGAAACTGGTCTGGCTGGAGTCGATGAACGAATTGTCTGCACGGACACTTGGGATTCTGGAACCTGTGGGGGAGATTCGTCGCGATCCCCGACGCCGGCTTGATATCGACGAGATCGATCTGGTGCTGGTTCCGGGAATGGCATTCGACCGTCAGGGACACCGACTGGGACATGGTAAAGGGTATTACGACCGACTTCTGTCGCGTGCGACTGATGATACGACGTTAGTTGCTCTGGCATTCGACGAACAGGTGTTCGACGACATTCCGCACGAGTCGCACGATGTGATCATGGATTATGTGGTCACCGAAAGTGCCGTATTTCGGGGTTCCCGCTGATTTTCTCGGTATGAAGTGGACGTCGGAAGCGTACGCCGTCACGTCAGATGTTCACGATTCGGGTGACATGCGAACCCTATCAGGCAGATTGGCTTTTGCGAAATTGAGCAATTTGCATATAATCGTTCGGTCTCATATCCGGTCGATTTACGGACAGACCCGAATGTCTGTTCGAACAATTCAGTAATCGTCCGGATGAAATCGGTGGACCAGACATTCTCGTCTACGTGATTCGCCTGTCTTGAAACGGCGATTACGGAGAAGGTCTGTTCGCAATGACCTTATGAACTTGACTCCCGGAGTGAATCCGATGAGGACATGAAAACATTATCGCGCGACCTCGAATGGTGCGAGAACTTAATTCCTATAACGAACATCAGTGAAGAGCGATCACATGGTTAGAAACCCCACTCTGACGGAAGACGTTCCCGGTGTCGATCAGACCGAACTCGACGAATGGTTCGATTCGCTCGACGACTTTCTGCATCGTCATGGTGAGGAACGGGTCCGTCAGATTCTGTCTCTCTTGCAGCAGCGGGCATATCGTCACGGCGTGACGTTGCCCTTTACGGCAAACACGTCGTACATCAATACGATTCCCGTCGACAAGCAGCCGCGATTTCCCGGCGATCTGGCGCTCGAACGGCAGATCAAGAGTTACGTTCGCTGGAATGCGATGGCGATGGTGCACCGGGCGAACAAGAATTTTCCCGGACTCGGCGGACACATTTCAACGTTTGCTTCGTCGGCGACGTTGTACGAGATCGGCTTCAACCACTTCTTTCACGCGCGAACCGAAGATCACACCGGCGATTTCGTCTATTTCCAGGGGCACGCCTCCCCCGGCATGTATGCCCGTGCGTATCTCGAAGGACGATTGACCGAAGAGCAACTGCATCACTTCCGTCGCGAGATTCCGCGCGGCGTCGGCCTCTCGTCGTATCCGCACCCCTGGCTGATGGACGGCTTCTGGCAGTTCCCGACCGTCTCGATGGGACTCGGGCCGATTACCGCCATCTATCAGGCGCGGTTCTTGCGATATCTCGCTCACCGTGGATTGATCGATACCGCGAAATCGCGTGTCTGGTGTTTCGTCGGTGACGGCGAATGCGACGAACCCGAAACGCTCGGCGCGCTCACGCTCGCTTCGCGCGAACGTCTCGACAACCTCACGTTCGTCATCAACTGCAACCTGCAACGGCTCGACGGCCCCGTGCGCGGCAACGGCAAGATCATTCAGGAACTCGAAGCCGCGTTTCGCGGTGCGGGATGGAACTGCATCAAAGTGATCTGGGGACGCGACTGGGATCCTCTGCTGGCCAACGATACCGACGGCCAACTCGTCAAACGGATGCAGGAAGTCGTCGACGGACAATACCAGAAATACAGCACCGAAACGGGAGCCTACATTCGCGATCATTTCTTCGGCGTCTCAGAAGAAATGATCGAACTCGTCAGCCATCTGTCGGATGAACAACTGCAACGGCTCCGCCGTGGCGGTCACGACTCTGAAAAAGTCTACGCGGCGTATCATGCCGCCGTGAACCATCAGGGCTCCCCCACGGTCATTCTCGCGAAGACGATTAAAGGCTACGGCCTCGGCGAAGCGGGAGAAGGCCGCAATACCACGCATAACGAGAAGAAACTCAACGAAGAAGAACTCGTCAAATTCCGCACGCGGTTCGGCATTCCCATCGGCGACGACGTGGTGAAAGAAGCCCCGTTTTATAAACCGGCGGAAGACAGCCCCGAGATGAAGTACATGCGCGAACACCGCGAAAAACTCGGCGGTTCGCTTCCGGCACGTCGGCCGACCGATGAGAAACTTGAAATTCCATCGCTGAAAGATAAAGGGTTCGTCGAACCGATCGAAAAGGGAAGCTCGGGACGCGAAGCGTCGACGACGATGGCCTTCAGCGACATCCTGCGCAATCTGCTCCGCAATAAAACCATCGGGTCGCGCATCGTGCCGATTATTCCCGACGAAGCGCGGACGTTCGGCATGGAAGGGCTCTTCGCCCAGTGCGGCATTTATTCGAGTCTCGGCCAGTTGTACGAACCGGTCGATGCCCATGTCGCCATGTATTACAAAGAAGCGAAGAACGGACAGATTCTCGAAGAAGGCATCAACGAAGCGGGAGCGATGTCGTCATTCGTCGCCGCAGGAACGGCGTATTCGAATCTCGGCATCAATCTGATGCCGTTCTACATCTATTATTCGATGTTCGGTTTTCAGCGCGTTGGCGATTTGATCTGGCTCGCCGGTGATGCGCGGGCCAAAGGGTTCCTTATCGGCGGGACGTCGGGACGCACCACACTGAACGGTGAAGGGTTGCAGCACGAAGATGGACACAGCCAACTGATGGCGACGACCGTTCCGACCGTTATTCCGTACGATCCGGCGTATGCTTACGAGCTCTCGGTCATCATTCAGCACGGCATGAAGCAGATGTGGGAAGACAATGAAAACTGCATCTACTACCTGAGCGTCTACAACGAGAACTACGAAATGCCCCCGATGGAAGGAGATTTCACCGAAGGCATTCTCAAAGGGATGTATAAGTTCAAATCGGTTACACCCGAGAAAAAGGGGAAGACAACTCCCCCCCGCGTGCAACTCTTCGGCAGCGGTACCATCTTGCGCGAAGCGCTGCGGGCACAAGACATTCTCGCGGCGAAATTCGGCGTCGGCAGCGACGTGTGGAGCGTCACGAGTTACTGCCAACTCTATCGCGACGCCTTCGAAGCCGAACGCTGGAACCGTTTGCATCCCGATACAAAGAAGCCGATGCAAAGTTTTCTCGATCAGGTGTTGGAGGGTGCCTCGGGACCGTTCATCGCGACCAGCGACAACATTCGCATGGTTCCCGAGCAAATCCGCTCGTGGATTCCCGGCACGTATGTCACGCTGGGTACCGACGGGTTCGGCCGCAGCGATACACGGCCTGCTCTGCGTCGTCATTTCGAAATCGACGCCGAACATACCACCTACGCCGCGTTGCACGCATTGGCAGACGACGGTCAATTCGATAAAAAGAAGCTCGCCAGGGCAATCAAAACGCTCGAACTCGATCCCGAACAGGTGTTCGCGCTCAAGGCGTAGAGAAAGCATATTGCCCCTCTCGAACTTTGCGCTCTCCGCGGTCTCTGCGTTTCGAATCGGAAGAACTCGAAACACAGAAGTCGCCAGAAATAATTGATGGAAAGTTGAAATCGACATCATGGCCATTCAATTCAAGTTACCGGAAATCAGCGAAGGCGTAGAAAGTGCCGACGTTGCTGAAATCACCGTCGCCGTCGGAGACGTGATCGAAGCCCAGCACGTCGTGCTCGAAGTCGAAACCGAAAAAGCGGTCGTCGAAATTCGCTGTCCGCACGCCGGCAAGATCACCGAGATTCTCGTGAAACAGGGGCAGACGATTCCGATCGGAGAGCCGTTGCTCTCCATCGAACCCGCCGGAGCCCCCGCCGAAAAACCGGCGGCGCCGCCTCAACCTGCCCCCGCCGAAACGCCGAAAGAATCGAAACCGGCTCCCGAGCCCGCTCCCCCGAAAACGACGGCTGCACAAACGGCACCGCAGCCCGCTCGAACGTCCGCTCCCCCTCCTGCCACGAAAACCGACGACAACGGCGAGAAAGATCAGCTCCCCATTCCCGCTGGGCCAGCCACCCGCCGGCTCGCTCGCGTACTCGGCGTCGATCTGCATCAGGTCACCGGCAGCGGTCCCGGAGGACGCGTCACGCAGGAAGACGTCCAGAAATTCGTCAAAGTCGTGATGACATCCGGTGGAGGAAACGCCGCCGCTCCCGCGGCCGGCCGCAGCGTTCCGCCGCTCCCCGATTTCTCGCAGTTCGGTGCGGTTGAACGGCAGAAATTCAGCCGGCTGGCAACGACGTCGGCCAACCAATTGAGCCTCTCGTGGCAGATGATTCCGCACGTCACGCAGCACGATCTCGCCGACATTACCGAACTCGAAACCGCCCGCAAGAAATTTATGGAGGCTTCGGGTAAAGGAGGAACGAAAGTGACGATGACCGCCGCCGCGGTCAAAGCCGTCGTCACGATGCTCAAGGCGTTCCCGCAGTTCAATGCCAGCTACGATTCACAATCCAACGAACTCGTCCTCAAGCATTACTACAACATCGGCGTTGCGGTCGACACCGATGCGGGGCTTGTCGTACCGGTGATTCGCGATGCCGATCACAAGACGATTTTGCAGATCGCCGAAGAACTCGCCTCCCTGGCTCAGAAAGCCCGCGATCGCAAACTCGACATGAAGGAGATGCAAGGGGGGAGCTTCACGATCACCAACCTCGGCGGTATCGGCGGAACTTACTTCACGCCGATCGTCAATTATCCCGAAGTGGCGATTCTCGGCATGTCCCGTTCGCGCTGGCAGATGGAAGTCATCAACGGCCAGCCGACGCCGCGCCTGATGTTGCCGCTGTCGCTATCGTACGATCACCGCGTCATCAACGGAGCCGACGCCGCCCGCTTCATCAGCCGCCTGTCGGTCTTGATGTCCGACGCATTCCGGTTCCTTATCGAAACCTGAAATTCGACACTCCCCACCACCGATTCACACTAAAAGTTAAGGACTCCCGATGTCCCACGATGTTATTGAAACCGAAATCGCCGTTATCGGCGGGGGGCCGGGGGGATATCCGGCGGCGTTTGCGTGTGCCGATCATGGCATGAAAGTCACCCTCATCGACGAAGGTATCAAACCCGGCGGAGTCTGCTTGCATCGCGGCTGTATTCCCTCCAAAGCGCTGCTGCACGTCGCCAAACTCATTCGCGAAGCGCACGAAGCCGCCGAGTGGGGCGTCACCTTCTCGAAACCGAAAATCGACATCGATAAACTTCGCGAATTCAAAGCGAGCGTCGTCGGCAAACTAACCGGCGGCGTGGTCGAACTCAGCAAGGCCCGCGGCGTCGACCTGATCGCCGGCCGCGCCGTTTTCGTCGATTCCAACACCGTCGAAATTACCTACAACGACAAAGCCAAAAAAACGACGCGACTGAAATTCAAACAGGCGATTCTCGCCACCGGTTCGCTTCCGGCGATGCCGGCGATTTTCGATATCGGCGACGACCGCGTGATGGATTCGACCGGCGCGCTCAATCTCCCCGACATCCCTAAAAAATTGCTCGTCGTCGGCGGCGGATACATCGGTCTCGAAATGGGAACCGTCTACTCGGCGATCGGCTCCGAAGTCACCGTCGTCGAAATGACCTCCGGACTGCTCCCCGGTTGCGATCGCGATCTCGTCATGCCGCTCAAGAAACGGCTCGATCAACAATTCGCCGGCATCCATCTCAACACCAAAGTCGAAAAACTGACGGCGTCGAAAAAGGGAATCACCGCCGAATTAACCGGCGAAGGGGTCGAACCGCAGCAAACGTTCGATCGTGTATTGATCGCCATCGGACGCCGTCCGAACAGCCGCAATCTCGGTCTCGAAAACACGAAAGTTGAACTCGACGATAAGGGTTTCGTGAAGATCAACAAAAAATTGCAGACAAGCGACCCAAGCATTCTCGCCATCGGTGACGTCGCCGGCGAACCGATGCTGGCGCACAAGGCGACGCGCGAAGCGAAGGTCGTCGCCGAAGTGCTCGCCGGGGAGAAAGCCGAGTTCGATAACATCGCGATCCCCGCCGTCGTCTTCACCGATCCCGAAATCGCCTGGTGCGGATTGACCGAAACGCAAGCGAAAGCCGCCGGCATCGAGATCAAGTCGGTTCGCTTCCCCTGGGCCGCCTCAGGGCGTGCTCAAACATTGGCACGCACCGAAGGAGTCACGAAATTGATCATCGACCCGAAGACCGAACGCATTCTCGGCGTCGGTGTCGTCGGTGCCGGTGCCGGAGAGATGATCGGCGAAGGAGTTCTCGCCGTCGAAACTGCCGCCGTCGCCCGCGACCTGGCCGACACGATCCACGCACACCCGACGCTCTCTGAAACGCTGATGGAAGCCGCCGAAGCCGCCCTCGGTCAGGCCACGCACATCTATCGCCCGAAACGCAGTTAACGATTCACAAAGCGCAGTCAACCCGGTTAGCCGCGACGCAACGCGGAGCGCTTCGATCAATAGCGAGCGCTCCGCGGCGCAAAGCCTCTGCGTCGTGGCTAACCGCAGAGCAACTTGAACTCCGCACGCCTCATGAGTAGAGTGACGTCAGTCACACATCCATACTCCCCCGTCATCGAGGTGCACCATGACCAGGAAAATTCGGCTGCTCGCTGTCGCGCTCGCTTGTCTGATCGGACCTTCGCTGTTGCTGTCCGATGAAGAAAAAACTGCGGACGAAACACCCAAAGCCTTCATCGACGGCGTCGGCCCCGGCTGGGTCGAACTCACGCTCGATGACTTCACCAACATCAACTGCGACAACGACACCTGGTCGATGAAAGACGACTTGATCTACTGCACCGGCACGCCGGTCGGCGTGACGCGGTCGAAGAAGCAGTACAAAAACTTCGAACTCGTCGCCGAGTGGATGCACCTCAAGCACGCCGGCAACTCGGGCATCTTCCTGTGGGCTCCCGAAGAGGTCTTCGAAGGACTCAAGCCAAACGCGCTTCCTCCCGGCGGGATCGAAGTGCAGGTGCTCGACCTCGGCTACGAAACCGAATACGAAAAGAAGAACGGCAAACCCTCCGACTGGTTCACCTCGCACGGCGACGTCTTCCCCGTCGGTACGTCCGACATGAAGCCCTTCGAACCCGCAGCCCCCGGCGGCAAACGGAGCTTCCCCAGCAAACGGCTGAGCAAGGGAATCAACGAATGGAACCACTACTACGTCCGCGCCATCAACGGCGAGGTAAGACTGTGGGTCAACGGCGAAGAAGTCTCCGGCGGCAACGAGTGCAAGCCGAGCGAAGGCTACATGTGCCTCGAATCGGAAGGTTCACCGGTGCAGTTTCGGAATTTGAGGATAAGGGAATTGCCGTAGTTCGATATGTGGTGCCTGATTGCAACACAGGGGTGGCCCCGATGAAATCGGGGCGGCGCAGCCGTACGAGGCTGCTCATCGACTGACGATTGCTGAATAATGCTTCTTCAGCCGGTGACGAGTTCTTGCAGATCAGTCGAGTAGTAGTCCATCTAACGTTAAATGTCGTTTAATGGATACAGAGCTTTGAGTTTGATTCGGGCGTCTGTGGTGGTGAATCTCCAGTTTGCTCCGCATGATTTTTCATTGCGGTTCTGTTGCCAGGCGGTGATGTGTTGCGTCATCTGCTCGGGGGTGTCGAAGCGGCGGGCGATGCATTGTCGGGTGAGCACGCTCAGTTCCATCTCGGCCATGTTCAGCCAACTGCCGTTTCGCGGCGTGTGTTGGATTCGCAGGCGGCGACAGAGGCGATGGGCGGTTTCGGCGTCGAAGGCATGGTACAAGCTGGCGATGTCGTGCGTGTTCAGATTGTCGCAGACCAATGTGACATATTCAGCGTGGGGATAGTCGATCTCCAGTAGGTACTTGATTTCCTCGGCCCAATCGGTGCGGGTGCGATGTTCCCGCGTGCTGACGCGTCGCCAGCCCCGGAGTGGATCGAAGAACAGAAACAGGGCGCGCACACCTTGACGCTGGTAGTGATGATCTTCCCGTCGAGGTTGTCCCGGAGACAGTGGCAACGCCGGTTCGACATCGGCCGTGATCTGCTTGGCCGCTTCGTCCATGCAGATCAACGGATGCCGCTCATCGTAGTCGTCCTGATAGACGTCGAGGATTTTTTCCATGTGGGCCACGAAACGGGCGCGGTCTCTTTCCGGGATACAGAAGCGTTTTGCCTGCCACGGCTTGAGGCGATTTTTTTAAGACATCGCCGCACGGTCTCCGGGCAGACGCTGGCAACCACTTCCAACCGACACAATTCATCCACCAACAGCTTCAGCGTCCAGCGCTCGCGTCCCTCCGGTGGCGTGCTGCAACAGAGCGTGACCAACCGGGCCTCGGCAGCACCGTCGATCGTTTTGGCTGTTCCCTTATCGGAACGTTGACGGCGAGTGATCGTCGGCGCCAGACCATCGCGAACAAACTGCTGACGAATGCGGCAGACCTGACGCAGCGAGATCCCCACCTTCTCGGCGATGTACCAGTCCGGCCGATGACCCTCGCGGCGATCTTCGTCGGCCATCAGCAACACCCGCGCCCGCCGCACCTTACTTACGGGAGACGATTGACTGCGCGCCACCGTTTCCAACTCTTCACGAATAGCATCGCTCAAACAAACTTCCACTTTCTGATTCGACCGCGGCATCCTTGCCTCCCCCGTATGACTTCCACCGAACTGTTCAATCAAATGCGGTTGAGAATATAATCGTAAATGACTTTTAACGATAGATGGACTAGTAGGGCAGGCTCCAGCCTGCCTTCCTCTATGTTGGCATTTCCGGATCGCATCTCCGAGCAATTGTCGTTGCTTTTCCGTGACAGGTAACAGTAGCGAGATGAAAACGTCATTACCATTGATCTGTTACAATGGTGATGAAAAATGTGTCTCGGGAGACATGGGCCAATCGATCGTGGGGCTTGAGGTCATTGTAACACTCAAGGAAGGCATGCAGGAGCATGCCCTACTAGATCTGTTTCTGCGCAGCCGAGGCATTGAGTTTTTCGACGACCGGTGACGGCCCCAGTCACCCGCCGGGACGATGAACAACGTCTTGTCCCTGCGCGTCGAATCGACAAATTCAACGTCAGGTTTCTGGCGAAGAAGCGGGAATGATGGCAGAATCGTGGTTGGTACCGTCCGTGAAAATCGATTCTTACTCTGAGAAAGTAACCATCATGAACGTCAAACTTGCTGTTCTGTTCGCGCTGCATCTCGTCGTCGTCGGCAACGTCGGGTCCGCTCAGACCCTCACCGCCGATATCCCCTATGTCGAGAACGGACACGAACGTCATGTGCTCGATATCTACACCCCTGAAAAACCGTCCGACGAAAAACTGCCGGTGATGTTCTGGATTCACGGCGGAGGCTGGCAGGTGGGAGACAAAAGCGATGTGGCTCTCAAGCCGAAGGTGCTGACCGAACGGGGATTCGTCTTCGTGTCGACGAATTACCGGCTGCTTCCCGAGGTGACGATGGATGAGCTGACTCGCGACGTCGCCCGGTCGTTCGGCTGGGTCCACAAGAACATCGCGAAATACGGCGGCGATCCCGACCGTATTTTTGTCGGGGGACATTCCGCCGGCGCTCAACTGGCGGCGTTGATTTGTATCGACGATCGTTACCTGAAAGAAGAGGGGGTTTCGTTCGACGTCTTGAAGGGATGCGTCCCTGTCGATGGCGACACCTACGATATTCCCAAGATCATCATGACGGCCGAGTTTCGGCAGACGCTGTACGGCGGCAAGATGTTTACGTTCGGCCATCGGCAGAAATTCGGAAACGACCCCGAGAAACATGTCGACTTCTCGGCGGTGACGCATGTCGCGAAAGAGAAGGGGATTCCGCCGTTTCTCGTCTTGTACTTTCCGGGAAACGCCGACACGCACGCTCAGGCGCATCGTCTGACGTCGGTGCTGAATGAGGCGGAGATCCCGGCGAAGGCGTACGGCAAAAGCGACAGCAACCACAGCCGTCTGAACAACGACCTCGGCCTCCCCGACGACCCGGCAACGGAGGAGTTTTTCAAGTTCCTCGACGCAAATGTGGGAGAGCCGTAGTAACCCGGCATTTGGAATTAAATAACACAATAGTGCTGGGTTTCCCGTTGGTCTACCCAGCCTCGTCACTTCGGAATAGACTCTCACGGAGCTCCTTCGGACATTCAGTCATTGGGATTTGATTCGACATTCGGATTTCGACATTCGACATTCCGGTGAAAGGCCGGATGCACTGGTTGACATGATGTCGCAAAGGCTCCCCGAATTCATTTGTGCCACAGCTCTGTGAGCCGTGAAAAATGGGATAGACGTTGTCCGAATTCGATCTGGTCACCGAGCGAGGGAACATTTTTTCTCTGACGTGTGCTCGCGCCAGGTAACACGGACAAACGAAGACCGAGTTCTCATCTCTTGCGTGCCACTGGCACCAGCCAGTGATCTTCGGATTTCTATTGACGAATCAGATCATCAATGCATTATCGTCTGGGTTATCTAAATCGAACGAATTGTACACGAGCAGAGGTGGGTTGACGATATGTCTTGTGGAGGTACCGCTGATAGCAAGGGACCATCGCACGAGCGAGCAGGCTGCGACCCCTCCGGGGTCGACGTGTATGAGAATGCATACCGGGGGTTTCGCTGACGCTCAACCACCGGCTAATCGCTACGATCCCTCCGGGAGCAAGACGAGGCTACGCCGTGCGTCAGAGACGATCTAACGTTTGAGATCTTCACCCCGCATGTATCCCCTCGTCTATCCTTCGGACATTCGGTCATTCCGGATGAAAGGCACCCTCATCCGGCCTGCGGCCACCTTCTCCCCGAGGGAGA
>JAQCEJ010000216.1 GCA_027618475.1 Planctomycetota bacterium
AATCGTCGTTTTTCGCGTCACCCATTGGGTTCCCCTGTCACCTTGGCATGATTTGGCAAAATACCCTTGTTTTGAAGGGCTTGGCGCAAATCGCGTGCCAAAGTTCGGGAAGTCAAATGGGAAATGCGGGTTAAAAGAGAATGTCAACGATAAACTTCTTTTTTTTCATTTTTCGAAGACGATATGCACCGCGTCAAAACGCGCCGGGGCATCTGGTACCCGGTTCATTTGCACATTCGGCGCATCCACAGCGATCGATTCTCCTTACTCAAATGCGATTCGCCCAGCAAGATGGCTTGAGAAATCAATTTTGCTGACACAACCTGAACGTTCGACTAAGACCTGCCCCCTTCGGTAATTGAAATCGATACGTGCGCTCATCGCTCCTGTTTGAACGTCCAATCGGACGAATTATAGCGCGACACCTGCAATTCTTGAATACGGCGTCGCTGAGCTTCGGTGAACGTCGTAGAATCCGACTTCCCGACCAGATCGTTACACAGGGACCAGCCCAATTCGTAAATCGAACTGTACCCTGGCGTTTCGCGCAGACCGAGGTCGAGCAGCCCGGGGAATTCCGGAGCATACTCCGACCGCGCAAGCAACAGGCTGCCGTGCTGCATGATCGCCCCCCTTCTCCGGCGTTGGGCGCTCCCGACAACTTTATGAATGTCGATCATGATGTCGTTGGGATCCCCGCGGCCGAAACACAAGAAGGGCTCTCCTTTTTTGTCAAATGCTTCATTTCGCAGGCGTGCAGCCAAACCCCGATCGTGCATCCAGTTGATGAGTTGAGCGTGAACCCGGCCGTAAATTTTTTCGGGGTGCGACGCTAATTCATGTAACGAGGGAATGGCTAAAGAGTATGTCCACTCGTGATGGTGGAGGATCGCCCCGCCTCCTGACAGTCGCCGGACCTGAGGCAGCGATTTGATTCCGGATGTCGTCTCCCGATTTTCGGCCTTTAACGCCGTTTGAAAGTACCCGAGGGAAACGGTCGGTTCGCTCCAGCGGTACCAGCGAAGCGTGCAAATGGAGTCGTTGAGCGCCGATTCGAGCAGCACCTCGTCGGCCGCCATGTTCCAGGCGCCATCCTGAGGATTCTCTTCCACGATCAATCGGCAGGTGGCGTCTTCAGACAGAATCAGTCCTCCTGCAGTCGGTTCAACTCGACGGACAACATTTCAAAATCGGCACACGGGCTGCCTGTACTTCATCAGGCCGACGGACCGGAGTGGTGTGCGGGGCCGAATGCACCACTTCGGGATCTTCCGTCGCGATCTTGTGCAAAGCGTCGGCAAAGTTGTCGAGCGTCTGCTTCGATTCGGTTTCGGTCGGTTCGATCATCATCGCTTCAGGAACGACCAGCGGGAAGTACACGGTGGGAGCATGATATCCGTAATCGAGCAGCCGTTTGGCGAAATCGAGTGCAGAAATGCCACGACTCTTCAGCAGCGGGGACGCCGTCGCGACGAATTCGTGCATGCAACGATCTCCCTGCGGCACAGGCAGGATGTCCTTCACTTTGGCGAGAAGATAATTGGCGTTGAGCACGGCATTCTCCGAGACCGCTTTCAATCCGTTGGGACCGAGCGTCCGCAGATAACAATAGCCCCGAACGAGAATTCCGATGTTTCCGTTAAACGTTCTCACGCGTCCAATCGATTTCGCAGGCGTTTCCAATTTGTATGATGTGGAACCATCTGCGTCGTGTGCACGTGTGATAACCGGACCGGGGAGATAATCGGCGAGCAACGGGCTGACGGCGATCGGTCCTGAACCGGGCCCCCCTGCCCCGTGCGGACCGGTAAACGTCTTGTGAACGTTGTAGTGCATCATATCGCCGCCAAAATCGCCGGGGCGCGTGATCCCGAGAATCGCATTCATGTTCGCGCCGTCGATGTAGACCAACCCGCCAACGTCGTGCAACATCTGAGTGGCGGCTTTGATGTCCGACTCGAACACGCCGAGCGTATTGGGGTTGGTGATCATGAACACGGCGGTCTGTTCGTCGATGTGCTTTTTGAGTTCGTTCAGGTCGACCTTGCCATCTGGTGTTCCCGGCAACTGTACGCACTCGAAACCGGCCATCGCCGCACTCGCCGGATTTGTACCGTGGGCGCTCGAAGGAAAAATAACTTTCGTTCGCTTTTGACCCTTATCGCGAAAATAGGCGGCGGCAACGAGCAGTGCGGTCAGTTCACCCTGGGCTCCCGCCGCCGGTTGCAGCGAAACGGCGGGAAGGCCGGAGATTTCACCCAGCATTTCCTGCGTCTCGAAGAGGAGTTGCAACATCCCTTGCGACAGCGCTTCGGTCTGATAGGGGTGCAGATCGACGATTCCGGACAAACCCGCAAGCCGTTCGTGCCGCTTGGGATTGTATTTCATCGTGCAACTGCCAAGGGGATAATAATGCGTATCGACCGACATGTTGAGCGTCGACAGATTCGTATAATGCCGGATGACCGTCGGTTCTGTCACTTCGGGCAACGGCAATGTTTCGGTCGCCAGCGATATCGTCGGCAACAGTTCACTCAGCGGTTTTTCGGGGACATCCGAGACTGGAAACCTCGCACCGCGGCGACCGGTTTCGGACAATTCAAACAACAATTTCGTGGCGTGTGTATTCCGCATGGTACGTTTTCATCATCATTTAAAATTTGTTGAGCGGTGGGGTTTATCCCCACCGTGCTTCCTGAAGACGGCGGGGATAAACCCCGCCGCTCATTTTC
>JAQCEJ010000117.1 GCA_027618475.1 Planctomycetota bacterium
GACGGAATAATCATCCAAATTGTCCGGAATTATCCGCCGTCCAGAGGGTTATGAAACTGCTTGTAGACATCGAATCAAACGAGTACCCATGACGACACCACTGATTGTGATCGAAGGAATTGACGGATCGGGAAAAGGAACACAAGCCGCCCGGCTGGTCAAGAGGCTGGAACATCACAATCGTCGCGTTCAGTTATTGAGTTTCCCCCGTTACACCGACACATTTTTCGGTGAAGCCATCGGACGCTTTCTCAATGGACAATTCGGCGATCTGCAAAACGTTCATCCCGCGCTGGTCTCACTTCTTTATGCCGGCGACCGATTTGAATCGAGGTCGGTCATCGAGACGGCGCAGTCTGCAGCGGAGGTGATCGTCTGCGACCGCTACGTGCCGTCGAATCTTGCACATCAGGGGGGACGACTCCAGGGGGCCGAGCGTCTCGAACTCATCAGATGGATCGAACAGCTCGAATACGACTTGTATCATCTCCCGCGTCCCGATCTTGTCGTGTTGTTCGACCTGCCGGTCTCGCTCGCTCAAGAACTCATCTCGCGCAAGTCGAAGCGATCGTACACCGACCGGGCCGCCGACATTCAGGAAGCCGACACGCAATACCTCTCTCAGGTCCGCGAAACGTATCACACTCTGGCTCGTGCCAACCCCGAGACGTGGTCGATGATTTCCTGCCATCACGAGAACGACATCCGCCCGCTCGATGAGATCGAGCAAGACGTCTGGACGCTCGTACGCGAACGGTTTCCCGAATTGAACGGATAGAACTGGTTTCATAACCCGGTTGGCGACGGAATAATCGTCCAATTGACCCGGAATAACCCGCCGTTCGGAGGGTTATGAAACTCATGTCGAAGCGTCAGGCCGCCTGTTCGACATCGGGCAATTCCCCCTCCGCCGAAGACTCGTCCCCGGTTTCAGTCTCTTCGGCCTCTTCGATGACCGTTTCGGCTTCCAGTTTCGGTTTTCGTCGCAGTGCCTCGGCCATCGGCAGGTCGTCGAGCGATCGCAGACCGTAGAGTTCGAGAAATTTTCGCGTCGTTTCATAGAGATACGGGCGGCCTAATGACTCTTCCTGGCCGCCGATTTTCACGAGGCCCCGCTCCATCAGCAGTTTGAGCATCTCCACCGATTGCACGCCGCGAATCGCTTCGAGATCCGCACGGGTCATGGGCTGTTGATAGGCGACGATCGATAACGTTTCCATCGCCGAAGGAGTCAATTTCATTTCGGCCTGACGGTGATGAAGTTTGTTGAGCCACGAACAGACTTCACGGCGGGTCATCATCTGATCCCCCCCCGCGAGTCGCTCGACGCGAAACGTCGAGCCGTCGGCATCGTATGCTGCATTCAGTTCGTCGATTAACTCGCGAACTTCGGCGGCATCGACCAGTGTCGCCAATTGTGCCAGGCGACGGGGTGACATCGTTTCGCCGACGACGAGCAACACTGCCTCGAGGCGGGCCAGCTTGGTCGAACGTACGAATGGAACGCCACTTTCGGCCTGAACCGAGGCGATTGTATCGGTGGCAACTCGCATCAACCATTCGCGGCCGGTCGGACGACGCGGTGAGGACTGATTTCCCGCGAGACCATTCGATAGAAGGAACGAGGGGAAGAGAGCGATCGTGCGAGAGTGAGGGCTAAAACTTGTCACAATCGTCTTCCTCAATTTTCAATTCGCGCTCTTCTCAACGGTTCGGTCATCGACTCAGAAAACTCGCGACGAAATGCGGCTCGAAGAAGAATCGTGAACAAGCTGCCATTCCAGAACGAACACCCATTCTTCATCAATTGCCGAGCGAGGCTCGCACATGGTCTCGGGCCTGACGTATGACATCGGCGACAGCATCGAGCGGTTCGTCCGCTTCCGCTTCGAACTGGCGCACCACCTGTGGCGTACCAGGGGAATTCAACACGCAACGGAACAAAAACGTCTCGCGTTTACTCCCCGGCTCTAATCGATAGTTCCGAATTCCGAGTCGATTCAATTCCTGAACGGCACTTTTCCAGCTGCGCTCGTTTGAAATACGATTTTGCATCGGCGCTGCCACCGATCGCGAACTCGAAACATCCGGTGTATTGGCCATGAATTCTTCGACATCGGCGACGTCGGAGGAGCCCTCAGCTTCAAACGATATCCGTGATGAGGCGTTACCCTCCGGCTCACCGAGCACGGCAACCGGAATATCGTCGTCGGACGGAGCGGCCTCGCGATGCGAACGAGAACCGACACGAGAGAATGGCTCGTCATTTCTAATTCGTCGATTTCTCGGCAGCGATCGCGCCGTTGCGTCGCGATCGGCCCATGGATCGATTTCTGCGATCACGTCGTCCGAATCGTGCGAATCCTCTTCGAGCAACATTCGCTCTTCGTATTCGGAGTGAGGCGACGCCGACATCGGCGCGAATTGAGGAATGCCGAAAATGGCCAATGCGGGGACGGCCAGCAGGGGAATCGCCGTTAACAGCATCGTCAATAAACTATTCGTCCCGGAACGCATTGAAAAATCCTCCTTGTTTTTCGTCGGCAGTGATGATCCCACGAGTGCGAAATGGTATACTAAGTCGCTGCGTCTCTCAATCTCAAAATTGCCGTATCGGTAAATCAGCCGCAGTTTCGGTACAGGTTTCAGTGTCGTTCTTCACGTTCCAATCGTTTTGATTCCCTGATCGGTCGCTTCACGATCACACAGAAATGTTCTGACGGCGTGGATTCGAGGTCTTCATGGATATCCTGCATTACATCAACGGGACATGGCATCGCAGCGAACAGGGGGACGTTCGTCCGGTGCATAACCCGGCGACGGGAGAGCTGCTGGGGAGTTTCACGTCTCTCTCCATTGAAGAAGTCGATCACGCTGTCGCAACAGCCACAACAGCATTTCGCGACTGGAGCAATGTCCCGGTCACCGAGCGCATTCAATATCTGTTTCGCCTCAAAACGCTTCTGGAAGAGAACCTGCAAGACCTCGCCCGTACCATCACCATGGAATGCGGTAAGACGCTCGCTGAGGCTGTCGGAGAATTACGCCGCGGCATCGAAAACGTCGAAACCGCTTGTGCCATGCCGCTGCTCATTCAGGGGTACAACAACGAAGATTTGACTCGCGGCATCGACGAACATCTGTTTCGCCAGCCGCTCGGTGTCGCCGCGGCGATCACGCCGTTCAATTTTCCGGCGATGATCCCGCTCTGGTTTTTGCCGTACGCACTTGCCGCCGGAAATTGCTTTCTGCTCAAACCGAGCGAGCAGGTTCCGATGACGGCGGTCAAAATTTTTGAACTGCTTGAGCAGACCAAACTCCCGCCGGGCGTCGCCCAGCTGCTGCATGGCGAAAAAGAGGTGGCCCAGGCGCTGATACAACATCCCGACGTCGATGCGATTTCGTTCGTCGGTTCTTCACCGGCGGCACACGCCGTGTATCGTGAAGCGGCGCATTACGGTAAGCGGGTTCAATGCCAGGGGGGAGCGAAGAACCCCGTGGTCGTACTTCCCGATGCCGATCCGACACTCACGACCTCGATCATCGCCGATAGTGCCTTCGGCTGCGCCGGTCAGCGTTGTCTGGCGACGTCGATCGTGATCGCCGTGGGACAGGCCCATCAGACATTTCGCGAAACTCTCGCCGAGACCGCACGTTCCCGCCGGGTCGGATATGGTCTTGATGCCGAGGTCGAGATGGGACCGGTCATCACGCATCACAGTCGCGAGCGAATTCATCAAATCGTCGAAAAAGGAGTTCACAGCGGTGCCACCCTGTGCGTCGATGGGCGGGACAAAAATGTTTCAGGGTATGCATACGGTTCGTTTGTCTTTCCCACGTTGCTCGACGACGTATCGCCGCACGCAGACATTTCGAGCACCGAAATTTTCGGACCGGTGTTAAGCCTGATTCCCGCACAGACGATCGACGAAGCGATCGACGTCATCAACTCGATGGTCCACGGCAACATGGCGTGCCTGTTTACCTCCGATGGTGCATCGGCACGCCGGTTCCGACGCGAAGTCAAAGCGGGGAACATCGGCATCAACATCGGCGTCGCCGCACCGATGTCGTACTACCCGTTCAGCGGCTGGAAGTCGAGTTTTCTAGGAGACCTGCATGCCCAGGGACGCCACGCCGTCGAATTTTACACACAGACGAAAGTAGTCGTCGAACGCTGGTATCCCGAATGGAACCGCAAGTTTTAACTCTCGTCATGAACGAGGGATGATCGATCAATCACGGCCAGATAATTCTTTTAACCGGAATGGAAAGGCGTTATGTCATTACCCACGACCCATGACGGTCACTCGTTGTCGAGCAATCAGCGAATGATCATTCTTACGGCGGCGTTTCTCGGTTGGGCCTGTTCGGGGTTGCAGATGGCGGTGATGAGTCTCGCCGCCCGATCGGCGACAGAAGAATTCGTCCGCAGCGGTGCGATTTCTCAAGACGCCCCTTTTCATGCCTCGAACCTGCTCACGTTTTCGACCGAACGCAAAACGGAGTTGACCCAGGAAACGTTCGACCTCGTCATGAAAACCCGCACGCCGCACTGGTACGCCTGGTACAACAGCAGCTTTCTGATTGGCGGGGCATTGGGAGGGCTGGTCTTCGGCGGGATCGGAGATCGTTTCGGCCGCGTTACCGCAATGGGATTGAGCATTCTCAGTTATTCCGCGTTCTCGGGAATCGGTTATTTTTCGGCGACCCCCGAACAGTTGCTGCTGCTTCGTTTTCTCACGGCGATGGGAGTCGGCGGAATGTGGCCCAACGGGGTCGCCCTTGCTTCCGAAGCCTGGTCGGATGCGTCGCGTCCGATGCTGGCGGGGCTCATCGGTGCCGCAGCCAATGTCGGCATCGTGGCTGTCGGAATTCTCGGCTATTTTGTGGTGGTTACGCCCGACTCGTGGCGCTGGTTGCTGCTGGTCGTGGCGACGCCAATTTTTCTCGGCGTGTGGGTTCTGGCAGCCGTTCCCGAATCGCCTCAATGGCTGACGGTCCGTTCGCAAAACCGGGGGGGAAAGAAATCGATCGGCGTTTCAGAGGTGTTTCGTCCTCCGCTCTTGAAGCTCACGTTGATCGGTATCGGACTCGGAGCCATACCGCTGCTGGGAGGGTGGGGCGTCACATCGTGGTTGATTCCCTGGACCGACAAAGCGATGGGTTCATCCGACCGGGCCGCCAAGGCGATGACGTCGATACTGCGCGCCGCCGGTGGAACCATCGGCAGCCTGATGGGGGGTTATCTCGCCAACATGTTCGGCCGGCGTACGGTTTACTTTCTGGTCAGTCTCGTGACATTCGGTTTGGCGGAATACATATTTTTTACGATGAATCCGCATGACGCCGTCTTTGGATATTTCGTGTTTGCCGTTGGTTTTGTTTCGACCATTTTCTTCGGCTGGCTGCCGCTATATCTGCCGGAACTGTTTCCTACTCATGCTCGCGCCACGGGGGCCGGTGTGTCGTTCAACTTCGGCCGTATCCTGACGGCCGCAGGAGTATTGGGAACCGGCGCATTAACAGCCTATTTTCACGAAGACTACGCCCGCGCCGGTCGGGTTACGAGTTTGATCTATGCCGTGGGGATGATCATCATCCTGTTCGCTCCCGACACGTCGAAAAAGAAAATCGCTGAATCCACCCCGGACGAATGAGGCTCAATACCGGGAACGCCGCCATGCGATGCGGCGGCGTCCCGGCCAATCGAGACGGTTCATCGAGCAGGTTTAATCACTCGACGAACAAGACTCCACTTGACGGCGATTACCCTGCGCAACCGCAGTCACAATCGCAATCGACGCAGGTGCAAAACGGACCGTCGCACCCTTCACAGTTGCAACGGCTGCAATCACAGGAATGCGACGCACAGGCTCCGCTTCCCGATGGAGCCCTGAGTAATGCGAGCAACGCCACACCGGTCGGCGATACTTGCGTCGATGCAAATGCACATCCAGCGGATGCACAGACGTCGGGCGTGCATTCGCAAATCGGTCCGTCGCAAAGCGGACAGTTGCAGTTCTCACACACGCACGCAGCAGCATTCGTTGCGATGCCGTCCGACGGTGCGACCGCCGTGACTTTACCGAGCACCAGCGTACCCGTGCCAAGCAAACCGGCAATCGCAATGAAACTTAAGAGTTGAACTTTACGAGACATTATTTTCTCCTTTGCAACAGGCCTGACGATGACTGCGAATAAAAATCGAGTCACCGAAGGCCGAGGAATGAAATCATGAAAATCCGACGACGTCATCTCACGATGACGGGGACATGCACGGCAGAGCCGGGGGAACCGAATCGGTTCTCACCTTCGATTTCATTCCCGCCAAACGCAATTCAGCACGCAGAGCGACACGTCGGTCGGCTGCGAACGTTTGACCTCTTGCCACCGAAATGGCTGCGGCTGAAGGAGGACATCCACAAACGAGACGTCCTCTTGAAGAAGCAATAACTCATCGACTTGTTTATGTTCGTCTGTTTTCACGCAATCCAGACGGGGCGAAACCGGCATACCCCCCGCACGACAAGAGCATTTGTGTTGATCGGCGTCATCGGTATTTCCAAGATCACAACGCAGATGGACTTTGGAAACGGGACTGAACGACTCCTGCGAACACGCACAACCCGATCCCCGAAGTGTAGCGCCCGACTTCTGCGTCGAAGTGTTCACATGGTTCGCCGGACAGCACGTTTTCACACTCGTCGTGGTGGATTCACAACATCCGGAAACGGCATCTGGCAGACACAAGCAACCTGACGAATCGCAACAGACCGAGGGAGCGGCGCACAACGTCAGCGGCGTGGCAATCACCAGCCACAGCGACATCAAGGTGCGATAGATGCCTGCTTGCAACATGAAAGTGTCCGCCCCATACTTGCGTTTTGCGGATGATCGCGCGAATCGACGCATAGATACTCACCCAATGTTACGACTCGGGCCGGCAACAGGTCAAGAGGCATTCTTCACGAAACACGGCTGAAGAACGTGTGTATCGTGCAATCCCATTCCCCAATATCACTGCCGGCTGACCCAGGGTGCCGTCAACGGTTGGGCCGCTTTTTGCTCGCCGTAACTTCCACCCTTGGCACCGGTCGGGTTCGGTCCGAAAAAACGGGGATCGTCGTGCGGATCGGCGGCGGGCTGATAGCGCACATCGACCGACAATCGCACCCTTCCTGCAGAAGAATGATTGTCGAGCGAACCGTGCATCGTAAACATACTGAAGATGATCACGTCTCCCGCGAGAAAATTCGTCGACAGAATGCGCGTGTTTCGTTCGTGAAGCAGTTTGACGTTTTCACTGGTCGAGCCCATGTAGGCCGCCTGTTGAATGGTGGCGAAGTCGGTCTTCGGATCGAGCATCGCATCCTTCATCGGTTGCACGAGGTCGTCAAACCGATGCGACCCCTCGACGATCATCAGCGGACCGTCGCAAAGCGGAATATCACCGAACGGCACCCAGACGGTCACAATATGATTCGATCCCCCGGCAAAGAAGGGAAAATCGTAATGCAAATTCGTCGATTGTCCGAATGCCGCCGGGCGGAGAAACATGTATTCGTGCGGAATCGATTTCTCTCCGAAGTATTGCCCGGCGACCCGACGCAAATCGTCGCCGTGAGTCACCCGGCGTAACGCCGGGCCTTCGCTGACCGACTTCCAGAAGCGAGTCAGATCGGGCTCGCGCTCGAGTCGATGGCTCGTCCCGGTGGCAATTCCATCGATGGCCGGCTCGCGGATTTCTCCCACTGCGGCCAAACGTCCGAAAACTTCCTGCCGCGCCTCGAGCACCTGTTCGCGGTTGAGAATGCCACGAAAAAAAAGATATCCGTCATCATGCATGCGCTGCTGCAGGAGGGAACCCTTCTGCAAGTCGGGCGACGAATCGTGGAATTCGACCACCATTTCCGGGGGAACAGCAATGCCTTGTGAAATACAGTCGTGCAACATGGTTCCTCCGCAGGTTCCGTCGGGTCGAAAAGCCGAATCTGGTGTCGCTACATTCGATAATCGTGTCACGATACCGACAACTGGACGACAACACAATTTAACCGAATTCGGCTGCAACTCAAACGATCGGGGAGGGGGATCGAAATTTCCGCTCCATCACCGATATTTGATTGTCGATACTGAGAGTACCTGCTAAAATCAAAAGTGTCGAAAATGTCTATTTCTTGCAGAGGTTCCGGTCATGTCCCCGTTTCAGAACGCGTTCCCGCAGACCTCCCGCAGTCGCCGCGATCTTTTGAAGGTCGGCGGGCTGAGTCTCTTCGGATTAAGCCAGTGGCAGTTGGAACAACTCCGCGCGGTACAGGCGTCCGATTCTCCCTCACAGAAACATCGTCGAAACACGTGCGTGTTTCTGTTTCTGTTCGGTGGTCCCAGTCAGATCGACCTCTGGGATATGAAACCGAAGGCTCCCGCACAGATTCGAGGTGATTTCACACCGACCAATACCTGTGTTCCGGGAATCGATATCTGCGAACATCTGCCGATGCTCGGTCAATCGATGGACAAGATTTGTCTGATGCGCTCGACCACACACCGGATGAACGTGCATGGCCCGGCCTGCAGCGAAGTCTTCTCGGGACGAGAATATTTCGGCCCTCCGACCACCGACCAGGCGCTTCCCGAAGACTGGCCGTCGCTCAGCTCGCTGGTGATGCGTTACGGTGAATCATTCGGCGGGTTACCTCCGTCGGTCGTGTTGCCGTGGTATTTGCAATTCCCGGGACAGTCCCGCAAGATCGCCGGGCAATCGGGGGGGCGAATGGGAGAGCGGTTCAATGCGTTTCTGCTCGACGGCGACATCGGTCGATCCGATTTTCAGGTCGAAGGAGTCAAACTTCCTCCCGACATTCCGATGGATCGTTTTCAACGCCGCAAGTATTTACTCGACTTAATCGATGCACGAACCCCGGTCGGCGAGACGCCGATCTCGTTCGACACCAACAGTAAAAATGTGTTCGAACTCCTCGAAAACCGCGCCAGCGATGTTTTCGAGATCGAGCGAGAACCGACCTCGGTGCGGGAACGTTACGGCTCAACCGCCGTCGGACAAAGTTTGCTGATGGCGCGTCGTCTCGTCGAATCGGGCGTCTCGCTTGTCACCGTCAACTGGCAGGACGAAACAAAAACCGACGGCGTGAATACCTGCTGGGATACTCACCAGAACAACTTCTCTAAGTTGACCGACTTGCTCTGTCCGATCTTCGACCGTGCCTACACGGCGTTTATCGAAGACCTGCACGATCGCGGATTGTTGGAGACCACGCTCGTCGTCGCCTGCGGCGAATTCGGACGGACCCCCAAAATGGGGCAGTTCACGCAAAGCAGCAACACACAGAAGACCGGCCGCGACCACTGGCCGCACGCCTTTACCACGCTGCTAGCCGGTGGCGGAGTTCAGGGGGGTCAAGTCTACGGCTCAACGACCCCCGACGGTGGTTACGTGCTCGACAAGCCGGTCTCACCCGCCGATCTCACCGCAACGATCATGCACCACCTCGGCATCGATTACCGCCAGGAATACGAAGACGAATTCCAGCGCGTGCCGCGAAAATTGAGCGTCGGTTACGAGGTCAAGAATCTCGGCTGACGGACAATTCGCTGACAATGCGTAGTGTGGCATTTGCTTCGTGCGCGGGCTACAGTATTTGGATGTCCCCTTCTCACGATGTCACTCACATCCTCCAATGCATCGAAACCGGCGACAAGCAAGCCTCGGCCGAACTGCTGCCGTTCTCTGGAACACCCGAGTATTAACATGATCTCTGTAGACGAAATTGCGATCCATAAACTCCTGACGGAATGGACTGACGCAACACGCGAAGGGCGGCAGGAGGACATTCTTTCGAATCACGCTCCCGAACTACTGGTCTTTGACGTTCTGCCACCTCTTAAGTACGACTCTGCCGAGAGCTATCGGGCGAGTTGGGATGACTGGCAGCCGGACACGCAAGGTGAGATGACATTTCACCTCGAAGATCTCGAAATTACTGCGGGGGATACAGTCGGCTATGCCCACGGCGTACTGCATTGTGGTGGATCATTACCTGACGGCAAGACATTTTCGGATACCGTGCGGGCCACATTCTGTCTGCGGAAGGTCAACGGGAAATGGACCGTATTCCATCAACACATTTCAAAACCATACGATCGAAGGTGACCTGCGTTTCAACCGAAACCGGTCCGTAGTTGAAGCAAACGCGTTTTGAATATTTCAGAATGTTGTATCGGGTTTCTCTGACTCAATCATCTTAATTCGCATCCAGCCCCGATACCAACCGGTGTTCCAAAACGAGGTTTTGCACCTAACAGCCTGTTGAAAAAGAGGGATGATCAAATTATGTGTGCACGGGAGGCTTGTCCACCCGTGTTTTTCCGATGCCTCACCACTACACTGCCGGACAAGCCGGCAGTGCCACCCATTTCTCAACGGGCTGCTAATTACGATACAACTGAAAGTGCCCCGTTGATCGGCTTGCCTTTCGAACATCGCATCCCGGCTGATATCATGAATTGACAGCCGATAGAAAAACGCACTGGCTAAAGCCAGTGGCACACAAATCCAAATTCATGTCGTCCGTGGCACCTCGTGCCTACACAAGCAGGAACCACTCATGAAAACTCTTCTCGCCATGGGGGCTCATCTTGACGACTGCATCTTTGGCGTTCCCGGTATCATGTTGCATGCGGTGCGGAAGCATTATCGCGTCGTCAACCTCGCGATGATCGGCGATCTCACCAACTGGCCGCCGGCGCGAGGGAGGGAACAGGAGATCGTCGACGGGACCAAGCGCCTGTGCGAAGATCGGGGAGTCGAAATGCGGGTGCTCGACTTTGCGTCGATGCGGTTCGATGTGACACTCGAAGCGAAGCAAGCGGTCGCCGAGGTGGTCGCCGATGTGAAACCCGATATCGCGTTTATTCTCTGGCCGCACGATACACACGCCGATCACGAAGTCGCTTCGCAGTTGTGCAAGGTGGCGCTGCGGCATGGGGGGAGGGTGCTCGATCCGGGGAATGTCACTCCGCCGCGGGCCATTTACACGTACGACAACGGCCCCGGACATACGATCGGGTTTGTTCCCAACACGTTCGTCGACGTCTCCGACGTCTGGGATGAAGCGATTGAATGGCTGGGGCGATACATGGCGCTGCAGCAGAACAAGCCGTACGATCCGGCGGTCCGCGACGGCGCACAACAGGCCAAAGAAGCGATTGCCCGTTATCGCGGCCAGTCGTGCGGCGTGAAATACGCCGAGGCGTTGTGGGCAACCGCCGCCCGTCCGCAGGAGATTCTATAACAGCCATGAACTGAGTTATGGCACCGGTCGCAAAACGACGCGCCGGACATCCATCACAGCAACGCCCGGTTTCGTTTGCGGTTTGAGGGATAGTGTTTGTTTCCCTGTGGAGAGTTCAACGACGCCGATCGTCCGCAGAATCATCTGCTGGAAGTGGCCGGTCTCCTGCACGGTCAACGTGAGCGTCTCGCCGCCGACTTCCACGGCAACTTCGGCACCGCCGCTCCCGGTCCCACAGCCCTGTTGAATTTCTACTTCGTATCGGCCGGGGTTCTCGACGTCGAATTCCCACTCGGCCCAGTCGGTCACGACCGTCCAATACCCGAGCACGTTCTTGTACGGTTCGGGTTCGTAGCGAAGTTTCTCGCCATGCACGCGGGCGGCGATCGCATGCAGGCGAATGTCGCCGGTCGCCGGTGTGACGATCGCTTTTCTCCCTTTGACAGCTGCGTTCATCGCGGCACGCCAGTCGGTCCACACCGGCTCGGTCTCAGCCGCTGTCGCGAGGGGGATTAATTTCGATGAATCCTGCTCGACGTACAGTCGGTGATGCAGTGCATCATCGAAATCGGGATTGAGCGTCGGCATCCGCGCCCCGACTTGATCACGCCATGACTTCAACTTCGCATGCAACTCGTCCACGCGCGCCGTTTCGGTCTTCGCGAGATCGTTCACTTCGCTTTCGTCCTCCGTCAAGTTGTACAATTCGAGGTTGTCGTCTTCGAAGTTTTCGATGAGCTTCCAGTCTCCGTCGCGAATCGCCCCGGCAGGGCGGCTTCCCTGATTGGTGTAATTCGGAAAATGCCAAAACAGCGGGCGTTCGGGCATCGACTCGCCGCGCAGCAACGGCATGATGTTGGCGCCATCGAGCGGCCCAACCGTCTTCGCCGGATCAATTCCCGCAGCGTCGAGCAATGTCGGCACGAGATCGGTCAATACGATCGGCGTATCGCATTCACTCCCTGGTGCAATCACTCCGGGCCAACGGACGATCAACGGCTCGCGCATTCCTCCCTCATAGACGAAACCTTTCCCCGCGCGAAACGGCCGATTGTGCGTCGCCGGCGTGCCGGGGTATTCGAGTACGTGGAGTCCGCCGTTGTCGCTGGTAAAGATAAAGATCGTTTTTTCAGTCAGGCCGAGTTCGTCGATCTTTGCCATCAACCGTCCGACCGATTCATCGAGCGTTTCGATCATCGCGGCGTAGACGGGGTGAAACGCGTCACGGTTTTTCTCGATGTATTCAGGTGCGGCGGCAAGCGGGATATGCGGATTGTTGTGCGGCACGTAACAGAAGAACGGCTCGTCGCGGTGCTTTTCGATGAATTTCTCTGCCGCGGCGCTGATCAGGAATTCTCCCTTCCCTCCCGTTTCGAGCGTGGGGGGAGTGTTTGCGGGAGGCGAATCGACGACGTCAAACCCTTGCTCCGCCGGTCCGAACTCTTTGCCGCCGAGATGCCATTTGCCAAATAAACCGGTGACATACCCGGCCTCCTTCAACAATTCGGCGATCGTGACTTCTTCGAGGGGTAACTGCCCTTCGATGACCGGGTTCAACAGTCGCTGCGAAGGGGCATCGGGTCGCCCCGGAAGATAGTTCGTCAGATTCAACCGTGCGGGACATTTTCCGGTCATCAGCGATGCCCGCGACGGCGAACAGATCGGCTGCGCACAATACGCCGATGTAAATCGCATTCCCTGTGATGCGAGGCGATCGAGATGCGGCGTATGATGATCCTTCCGTCCATAACACGCCAGATCACTGATACCAAGATCGTCGGCGAAGATCAGCACGATATTCGGCAACCGCGCGGTTTCAGCGGCAGACAACGTCTCAATACCGGTCGTCACGTGGAATACCATCAAGACAACGGCCAGGAGAATGTGCTTCATCAGATTGACTCCCTAGAGGTGTGAACGTGTGAGGAATGCATCATAACGAAAACACCGGCACGCAGACATCTTCTACAACTGGGTGCAACTGTTAAATGGTGGAGGTCACTCGGGTGGCCGGGACAGCTTTGTGTCCCGGTCACGCAGCGATAAAGAGGTCTTCTCAGCCGAGGTCTTTGACCTCGATCCGGCCTCACAGAGGCCGGCTACAGAGGCACCCTCTACACCCCATTCGGCAAAACCCCGGTTGGACAGCCCCCGGCAAGATTGGTAAAATTAAGCAACGTCATTTTTTTTCCAAGCCTCGACTTCCCCCCCGTTTGCTGAGATCGCCTCATGTTTTCTCGAACTCTCGCACCGCTGTTGTTCGTTCTACTTGTCGGATTGTTTCGTCCGGTCCTCGCTGCCGATTCCATTGATTTCCAACGCGACGTACAACCGATTCTCGCCGAACACTGCACGATTTGTCACGGCATTGCCGAGTCCGACCGGAAAAGTGGATTTCGACTCGACATTCACGAAGATTTATTGCGAGGCGGCGATTCGGGTAAACCGGCCATCGTTCCCGGCAAACCGGAAGAGAGCGAACTTTTCCGCCGGGTCTCTTCGAACGATGCCGACGTCATCATGCCCCCACCGAGTCACAACAAACCGCTCTCAGCGCGACAAATTGAAATCTTTCAACAGTGGATCGCCGAAGGGGGAGAGTACGAATCGCATTGGGCCTTTAGCACACCGAAAAAACGTGACATTCCCGGAATTGGTGTGAATCATCCCATCGATGCGTTCGTCGTTTCGCATCTGCGCGATCTCGATCTGGCTCCCTCTAACGAAGCTGACGCCGCCACGCTGTGCCGACGGTTGTATCTCGATCTCATCGGCCTCCCCCCCTCGCCGGAACAATTCGCAGAGTTCCAACAAAAGGGCTACGAGGCCGTCGTCGACGAACTGCTAGCGAGCGAACGCTTCGGCGAAAAGTGGGCTCGTCACTGGCTCGATGCCGCCCGGTATTCCGATTCGAACGGCTACGAAAAAGACCTGAAGCGCGAACAATGGAAATGGCGCGACTGGGTCATCGCAGCCCTCAATCGCGACATGCCCTACAATCAGTTCTTGATTGAACAGATCGCCGGCGACATGTTGCCCGGCGCGACACAAGATCAAGTCATCGCGACCGGTTTTCTGCGAAACAGCATGATCAACGAAGAAGGGGCGATCATCGCCGAACAGTTCCGCATGGTCGAAATGTTCGACCGCATGGACTGCATCGGCAAAGCCGTGCTCGGCCTCTCGACGCAATGTGCCCAATGTCACACGCACAAGTTCGATCCGCTGACACACGACGAATACTACGGCCTGTTCGCTTTTCTAAATAATTCGTACGAAGCCCAGTCGTGGGTCTATACCCCCGAGCAATTCCAGCAGATTGCCACAATCGAACAGAAACTGACCGAACTCGACAATCGTTTCAAAGCCGAACATCCGCAGTGGGAACAGGAATTCGCCACCTGGGAGCAGACCTTGCTTCAGCAACGGCCGGAATGGGAACCGCTCGACGCGCTTCAGGTCGAAACCGTCAGTGGGCTCAACCATCCCACCAAGGAAGCCGACAATACGATCCTGATGAAAGGTCATACCAGCACCGATGTGTTTCTCGTCGCCGCCCCGGCCCTTGACGGCGTCACCGGTTTGCGACTCGAAGCGCTCAACCATCGTGATCTCAAGTTCAACGGCCCCGGACATAGCGCCGTCGGCACGTGGGGAATGCACGAACTCGAAGCCTTCATCAAAACGCCCGACGGCACCGAATGGGAAAAAGTAAAACTCGTCAATCCGACCGCCGATTTCTCGGAACCCGAGACCAAATCCGAAGACGGCAAGAAAACGCGGGGGCCGGTCTCGTTGCTGGTTGACGGTTCCGACGACACCACGTGGTCGACCGATCGTGGTGTCGGCCGACGGAATCAACCGTCGGTCGTCGTCGTCCAATTCGAACAACCATTAACGTACCCCGAAGGAACCAAACTCAAACTCGCCTGGCGCATGGACAGCATGCTCGGCTATGCCCGCTTCGGTGTCACGCGGCAAGCCGCTCCGTCGGTACCGGCGATCGATCACGCCGTGATGCTCGCCCTGGATAAACCGGCCGCCGAGCGAACCGACGCAGACCAGACGCAAATCTTCCGAGCGTGGCGCAGCAGTCTTGACGGTGCAAAAGCGATCAACGACGAAGCCGAAGCGTTGTGGAAGACCTACCCGGTTGCAGAGACGTCGATTCTGCATCTGATGGAACTCAACTCTGCCGACCCGCGACCGACGTTTAGTTTGGATCGAGGGAATTGGGATCAGCCGCTTCAGGAAGTTGTTCCGCACGTCCCCGCAGCGCTGCACTCCTTTCCCGAGGATGCCCCACGGAATCGGCTTGGCTTTGCACACTGGCTGGCAGACGAACGTTCGCCGCTGACCGCACGAGTCGCCGTTAATCGTGTATGGCAGGCGATTTTTGGTCTGGGACTGGTCGAGACTCCCGAAGATTTCGGAACGCGCGCCCCGATACCCGAATACCGCGAGCTGCTCGACTGGCTTGCCGTCGATTTCATGGAGAACGGTTGGAGTCAGAAACAATTGATCCGCACGATCGTCACCAGTGCGACCTATCGGCAGTCGTCACATGCGACGCCGGAACTACGTGAGCGCGATGTCAACAACGTCTTGCTCGCTCGCGGCCCGCGATTCCGCGCCGAGGCCGAAGTCGTTCGCGATATCGCTCTGACGGTATCGGGATTGATCACCCATAAAATCGGCGGGCCGAGCGTGATCCCGCCGGTTCCTAAAAACGTGCTCGACTACAACTTCGTTGTGCCGACATTCTGGACACCGGCCGAAGGCCCCGAGCGATATCGGCGTGCGGTCTATGGTTTCCGCAAACGATCGATGCCCGATCCGGTGATGACGAATTTCGACGCGCCGAACGCCGATTTCGCCTGTGCCCGCCGCGTCCGTTCAAACACGCCGCTGGCGGCTCTCACGAGTTTGAACGAACCGATCTTCGTCGAAAGCGCACGCGCATTGGCCCTCCGCGTGCTGAACGAAGGGGGAATCAACGAACCGCAGCGAATCGCCCGCGCCTTTGAACTCTGTACGTTAAGACAACCGACCCCCGAAGAA
>JAQCEJ010000019.1 GCA_027618475.1 Planctomycetota bacterium
GAAACCCACCATACGCAATTATCGGGCCATTCTATTCAGTAGTTATGAGGTTTTGACGGCGGCTCAATGCATGAGTTCTTGAGATACTCGAAAGTAGTTGAAATCCCGCAAATTCAGCGGAAGATGTTCTGATGTCGATCAACGGCAATGACCTGATTAGCAGTTATCTCTCTTGGCTGCGCCAAAAAATGGGCGTTGTAGCTATCGGTGATACTCTTGAAATCACCACACCATTCTTGGATCGTCATAATGATCATATTCAGGTATTCGTAACGCCCACGGAGAGTGGGCTTCGACTGACCGACGACGGTTATATCTTGTCCGATTTACGATCCTCAGGATGTGAGGTCGATACGCCCAATAGGAAGAAAATCTTAGAATCAATTCTCAACGGTTTTGGCGTAAGTGAGGTTGCCGGTGAACTCGCCTTGGAAACTTCACGCGAAAAATTTCCTCAAAAAAAACATGCTTTACTACAAGCGATGCTAGCAGTAAATGATATGTTCATGACCTCTAGGCATCGTGTCGCCACCTTATTTTTGGAAGACGTCGCCACGTTTCTTGACCAAAATGAAATACGCTATTCACCGAACGTAGAGTTTACGGGAAAATCCGGCTTCATTCATAAGTTTGATTTTCTAATTCCAAAGTCGCCAAAACGGCCGGAGAGGTTAGTTCGTGCGATTAATCATCCCAGCAAAGATTCGGTTACAAGTCTCCTGTTCAACTGGACCGACATCAAAGACGTACGATCGCAAAACTCTCGTTTCTACGTGGTACTGAATGATGCGGAGAAGAAAGTCAGTCCTGACTTGATCAAGGCATTCGAGGAATACGACATCAATGTCATCGAATGGACTAAACGCCAAAAATCTTTATCTGAACTCGCCGCATAATGCTGGATGCCCCAGTCGTTATTCGACAATCGCGGCGCGACAAGAGATTATCTTTCCCGATTTTCAGTGCCGTTGTAGACCATCTATCGATTATTGTCAGCCATGGAGGTCAGGCAATTTGCATGACAAACGAGCTGACCTACGGAATTCTACAGACGAAGGACTAAAGGATTAGTCAGAGACTATCTCAGAATGAGCTAGGTCTGATGATACCGTTTACATCGCAAATGCGATGATCTTACCTCGAATTCACAACCTGCTGAATGATCTTTCGCTCCCGATACCGGTCATTTGCACTCCGGAAGAAATGCTAAGCGATGATTCAGAAACAGACGAGTGATCCCATTCTTGATGAAATCCATCGAACGCGACGCGAAATGTCCGATCGCTTCGGAGGCGATTTTCGCGCCATGCTCGATGACGCCCGACGACGGCAAGAAGAATCGGGCCGGCCCATCTGGCAACCGAAACACGACGAGCAAGCCGAACAGCCCGATCCGGCGAGTTCTTCGACTTCCAATCCGTGATTTCTTCAATTCATTTATTCGGTGAATGCAACTACGTGTAGCCAACCTCCATCGGAGCCAGCCGTGCCGCTCGATTCTCGCTGGCATGCTCCCCACTTCGCGCTTGCCAAAGGGACGTCCCTCGAAATTGATCTCGATGAAGTGTTACACGTCAGTCGTCCGTGATTCTCTCACGCCCGGTCGCACGTGCTCGGTATCACTCGTTTTTTGACACCGACGCCGTGCTCCTCTCGACGATCCGTTTTGCACGTGATATTCTTTTCGTTGTATCATCCAATCTCACGGCCCGGTTTCATGAGATAAGGTATCATGGCGAAGAAACAAAAGGCGGGAGGTGTCGGTTGCTGCGGAGGGAACTGACGATCTCTCAGCCGTCACCTCCGATGGACAGCGTTTTCAACTGATGGAAGAGGGTTTTCCGCTTTTGGAGTTGTTTTGATCAAATCGAGTTTTGAATGTCGTTGAGTATCCCGCGCGATCAGGCTTTGGCATTTCGGAACGGTCGTTCCGCGCGGCAGCAGAATTTCGACGCGGTCTGGCCGACGCCATCGTGGGACGATCTTTGCTCAGCCGGTATCACGCGATGGACGATCCCCGTCGAATTCGGTGGCGACGACCAGCCGCCAGTCGATCTGATCGAAGGATGTCTTGAACTGGCGCGATGTGAACTGCTCGTGACGTTCATCCTCAGCCAGTTTCAAGGGGCGTGTCAACGAATTACTGCGTCGACGTCGATGAGTTTGAAAGAACGATGGCTACCGGGTCTGGCAGCGGGAACCGCTTTCGCAACCGTCGGCATCTCGCATCTGACGACCTCACGTCAACATACCACCCCCGCCGTCGCCGCAACGCCGGAGGGAGAAAACTATCGTCTCACCGGCGAAATCCCCTGGGTGACCGGGGGACGACAGGCCGATGTTCTGGTCGTCGGGGGAACGCTGACCGACGGACGACAGATTCTCGCCGCAGTTCCTGTCGATCGTACCGGAGTCGAAATCGGCGAACCGATGTCGCTGCTGGCGTTGACCGGTTCCGAAACAGGGTCTGTCAAACTCCATCAGGTCGAAGTACTTCCGGATGAACGGATTGCCGGACCGGTGACGGGGGTGATCCAGCACATCGGCAGCGGCGGAGCCGGTTCGCTGATGACTTCAACGTTGGCACTGGGACATGCATTCGGTTGTCTGGACCATTTGCAACAGGAAGCCGCCGCACGATCCTGGCTCGAACCGATGATTCACTCCCTCTCGGCCGAGGCTGATGGTTTGCGATCCGATCTGCTGGCCGCGGCAAAACTGAAAGCGGCGAATCCCCCTCCTCCCGAGCAATTACGAGCCCACGCCACCGACCTGGCCTTAAGATGTTCGCAAACCTTATTGACGTCGACAAAGGGAGCCGGATTCGTGGCGGGGCATCCCGCCGAACGACTTGCGCGGGAGGCATTGTTTTTTCTGGTCTGGTCGTGCCCGCAATCGGTGACGACAAAGCTCCTGAATAATTTCAGCGGAACGGACCATTGTTAACAAAATGACTCGCCGGATCGCATGAAAGCATCGCTCGTGTCACCGAATCGTAGTGAGACCGGAAATTCGACTGTGAACGCCATGTCTCGCAAAAAAATTGCGGTGCTGCTAGTTTTCGCTCTCGCCATCGCCTTCGGGTATTGGCTGCTGCGCGACACTCTCACGCTGGCTCAACTCGCGCAGCGGGAAGCCCGGCTCAGGGAGTTTCAACACCAGCACCCCGCACTCGTTTATGGAGCGGCTTATCTGGTCTATGTTGTCGTCACCGGTCTTTCTCTTCCGGGGGCGGCGGTCTTGACACTGGTTTTCGGCTGGTATTTCGGGCTGATCTACGGCATCGTCATCGTGAGTTTTTCATCGACGACCGGTGCCACCTTTGCGTTTCTACTCAGCCGCTATCTCTTTCAAGACACGATTCAACATCGCTTCGGCGCTCGTCTCGGCAATTTCAACCGCTCGCTGGAACGGGAAGGGCCGTTCTTTCTCTTCACTCTGCGACTGATTCCCGCCGTCCCTTTTTTCGTGATTAACTCGGTTATGGGATTGACCCCTTTACGCACCAGAACGTTCTGGTGGGTGAGTCAACTCGGCATGTTGCCCGGCACGGCGGTGTATGTTTACGCCGGATCCAGCGTCCCCGATCTTCAGACGCTTGCCGATAAAGGACTCGGCGCGGTGTTTACACCGGTACAATTGACGCAAATCGTGATGGCATTCGTGTTGTTGGGATCGTTTCCCCTTGTGATTCGCGCGGTCACGAAACGGATCTCACGCCGGTATGCCGACAAACCCGAATCGAATATCGATACCGACACACCCCTGTCGAACGACGCCGTTACAAAACAACCGTAGCGGCATGCGAATCGACATAACGCCTACAGGATCATCATGTCGGAATTTATGCCGTTAATGCCTCGCGATGAATTCAACGAGCAGCTTGAGGCGAATGTCCGTCCCGCCATGTGGAACAACCCGACGCCGTCGGGACGGTACAACCTGGTCGTTATCGGCGCAGGGACGGCGGGCCTGGTGACCGCAGCCGGTGCCGCAGGACTTGGGGCGAAAGTGGCGCTCATCGAACGCCACCTGATGGGGGGTGATTGCCTGAATGTCGGGTGCGTTCCTTCGAAGGGAATCATCAGCTCGGCCCGCGCAGCGGCAGCCGTGCGCCGGGCCGGTCAATTCGGCGTTGAAGGGACCGACGATGCAAGCGTCGACTTCGCCGCCGTGATGCAACGCATGCGACGGCTGCGTGCCCAAATCAGTCCGAACGACTCGGCACAGCGATTTCGCGATCTCGGTGTCGATGTCTATTTCGGCCAGGCGCGGTTTGTCGATTCCAATACCATCGACGTCGAGGGAACGCGACTTCCCTTCAAACGTGCCGTCATCGCAACGGGGGCTCGCGCCGCCGCACCACCGATCCCCGGTTTAGATTCGATCGACTCTCTGACGAACGAAACGCTCTTCTCGCTCACCACGTTGCCCCGCCGATTCGGCGTTATCGGTGCCGGCCCGATCGGCTGCGAAATGGCTCAGACGTTCGCCCGGTTCGGTTCGCAAGTATTCGTGGTCGAAGCCGAACACGGCATCTTGCCGCGCGAAGACCGCGACGCGGCTGAACGTGTCCAACAGGCGATCGCGCACGACGGTGTCAAACTGCTCTGCTGCGGCAAGAATCTGATAATAAAGAACGACGGCGGAATCCGTCTCGTCGTCGAATCTCACGGTGTTCAATACGACGAACCGGTTGACCAATTGCTGGTTTCGGTCGGCAGAGCCCCGAACATCGAAGAACTGAACCTGGACGCCGTGGGGGTGAAGCACCACTCCAAAGGAATCGAGGTTAACGACTACATGCAGACGTCGAACCCGATGATCTACGCCGCAGGCGATGTCTGTTCTCCGTACCAGTTCACACACGCCGCCGACTTTATGGCGAGAATCGTCATTCAGAACGCACTGTTCAGAGGTCGCAAGAAGTCCTCATCGCTGGTGATTCCCTGGTGTACTTACACCTCTCCCGAGGTCGCACACGTGGGACTCTCCGAAAAACAGGCTGAAGAACAAGGTATGAAGATCGAAACCTACAGACAGGATTTTCACGACGTCGATCGCGCGCTCCTCGATGGAGAGGAGAACGGCTTCGTCAAAGTTCATGTCAAACAAGGAAGCGACACGATCGTCGGCGCGACAATCGTTGCCAGTCACGCGGGAGACCTCATCGCCGAAGTGACGCTGGCAATGACTCATGGACTGGGGCTTAAGAAAATCGGGAGCACGATTCATCCCTATCCCACGCAGGCGGAGGCGATTCGCAAACTGGGGGATCAATTCAACCGGACACGACTGACGCCGTTCGTGCGATCGCTGTTTCACAAATGGCTGACATGGACACGGTAGCGACTTCGTTTTCGATTAACCTTCCAGGACGATCTGATTTACGTCGCTTGTGTATGCGATAGCCATCAGGTCTCGCGCAAAGAATGCCCTCGGTCGGATATTTGCAAGTTCGGTGATGATACCGGCTTCTTGAATTCGTTCTAAATCTGCCTTGGCAGTGTGGTAAGTCACGCCGTACTTTCTCTGAATGGATGTGATGCTGACAACGGGTTCACAGAATAAGCCCTCAATAATGCTGTGGGTTCGTGCCGTCGGGGAGCCCACTTTTTTGTGATACTTATCTCGGCATTCGTTAAACATGTGGCAGCGGCGTATGGAGTCGTCTGATTGGACAGCGACGCCGGTCAAGCACAATTTAATCCACTGGTCCCAACGACCATCCGTGCTCACCTGAAACAGGTATCCGGTATATTCGTCCTTGAACAACTCAAAATAAGGACTAAGGTAAAGCCAGGGCTTTGCATGCCCGCTCCACTTGTAAATCATTAACGATAACAATACACGGCCCACTCTACCGTTTCCGTCCTCGAATGGGTGAATCGCTTCGAACTGATAGTGAGCAATGAAAGCCTTAATCAGCGGGTCTGGCGCGTTATCATCCGTTTCAATATAATTCGTCAGGTTATCCATCAAATGCGGCACCTCCGATGGTGGAGGGGGAACAAATCTGGCGTTTGATCCAATTTGAACCTGCTTCTGCCGAAATTGCCCAGGAGATTTACCACTGCCGCGAACACCTCGCATTAACACGCTATGGATTTGCCGAATCATGGGTCCGCCAATGGGCATTCCCGAATTGATCGCTTCGAAACCAGATGCGAGAGCGCGACTATAATTAAACACTTCAAGCCAATCGGACTTTTTATCATCTGCAGATTTTGGTTCGCGCGGGTCCATTTCAAAGATGAGCAATTGCTCTGGAGTCACATAGGTTCCCTCCATGTTTGACGACGTGATGGCCTCCCTGCTTTGAAGCGGACGCAATAGTAATTCCGGTTCCGGCAAAGTCTGGCCGATACCGTTGAGCGTGCTTAGCCGATTGCCAGCATTATGAAGCAACGGCCACAAGTCTGTTTTGAATTCCCACGTTGGCGGTAAAAAATTTGGCACGAAAGCCCAATCTTCCCCGAGCAGCGTTGTCGTTCGGACAATATTCCCAGTTGCGTTTTCCCTGAACCGGTCTTGATCCACTCAGAAAACTCCTACAAATCCGGTGGCCGAATTGCATTTTTACCCCATATATTACAATGATACGATAAATATTGTAATTTTTCAACATAAATTACAATACAAAACACCGAATGGAACCGTCCTGAAATTGTAAATGAGTCAACAAAAAACAATAACATCCATCGATAAATGCTTCTACGTAATGAGGTTACAAATTAAGTGTTCCATATTGTTGAGAGATTCAGGACCAGTTCTATCCGAATTCCCGAGGGTGACGGCATGGAGCCCCCCCCTGTTTTTTCCGCTCCGACATCGATAGGTTGTATGGTCATGAAAGAAAAACGACTGGGGTATCCGAACCCGGGATTGGGCGTCGGACTGCGAACGGTGCACTATTCGCACATCTTATCGCAGCGTCCGTCGGTCGACTGGTTCGAAATCATCTCCGAAAACTACATCGATTCGCAGGGACGTCCGCGGTACGTCCTCGATCAGATCGCCGAACATTACCCGATCGTAATGCATGGCGTGTCGCTCTCGATCGGCAGCATCGACCCGCTGAACTTCGACTATCTGCAGAAATTGAAGTCGCTGGCGAGTTCGGTGCAAGCCCTGTGGGTTTCCGACCATCTCTGCTGGACCGGCGTCGCCGGTCGAAATACGCACGATCTGCTCCCGCTCCCTTACAACGACGAGTCGTTAAAACATGTCGTCGATCGCATCCGCATCGTGCAGGATTTTCTGGAACGCCCCCTCGTGCTCGAAAATCCCAGCAGCTACGTCACCTTCACCGACTCGACGATGGATGAAGCGGAGTTTGTCGCTCGCATGGCGGAGGAAGCCGATTGCGGACTGTTGCTCGACGTCAACAACGTCTATGTTTCCAGTGTCAATCACGATTTCGATCCGGTTGAATATCTGAACGCCATCCCTCACAAACGCGTGGTGCAATATCATCTCGCCGGACACACCGACATGGGGACGCATCGCATCGATACGCACGACGATCACGTCATCGACCCTGTGTGGGAACTCTATCGACTCGCCCAACACGCTTCGGGTGGTGCGGCGACACTACTCGAATGGGATGCCAACATTCCCGCATTCGAAGTCGTCCATGCCGAAGTTTTGAAAGCAAAACAGTATCTCGGACGCGAACACCCGGTGGTCGATTCGTTCGGAATACAGGCTTCGGCATCGGTACAACCAGAGATTCAAAAAATCTCGGCGTCATTCCCTCATCCCGTACATTTCGTTACAGCCGAAGTGGAATGATCTCCCCCCCAAAACGACCTTGAAAACCGTGATTGAAGGCTCAGGACTGCGGGAGAAATGGCCTCAGAATTGCTCTTGTGTAAATTTGACAAATTGCGATACGATCCCGCCCCTTCCTTGGGAGGGAGGATGAAGCACAGACAGGAATGTCTGTGCCACCATGCATTAATGAAAATCGACACTGGCAGAGCCGGTGGCGTGCTTTGAAGTCGCTTCATTTTTAACAGCATCGTAAGGAAAAGGATTTCCTGATGAATCGCATGCCGGTGGAACTCGCCGTCGTCGGGCTGGGGGGTTGGGGAAAAAACGTTGTCCGGAGTTTTGCCGGGGCGAAGCAGGCTCGGCTGGCTTATATCTGCGATTCGAATCCGCAGCTGTTGGACAAGCAGCGTCAATTCTATCCCGGCGCGCAGCCGGTGAGCGATTTTCGCCGGATTCTCGATGACGAGAGCGTTAACGCCGTGGCGATTGTCACGCCGGCTCCGTTTCACTACGAGATGGCCAAAGCCGCGTTGCTGGCGGGGAAGCACGTCTACGTCGAAAAGCCGCTGACCCTGACGGTCGAAGATGCCGAAGAACTCGTCGCCACCGCCGACCTCGTCGACAAGAAGCTGATGGTCGGACACTTGCTGATGTATCACCCGGCGGTGACCTGGATGAAAGAACAGATCGACGCCGGTGAACTCGGGCAGGTGTATTACATGTACTGCCAGCGGCTCAATCTCGGTGTGGTCCGGCCGAACGAAAATGCGTTCTGGTCACTCGCACCGCACGACATTTCGATCATTCTGCATCTCTTCGGGGCCGAACCCGAGAAAATCACGGCGAGTGGTTCCTGTTTTCTGCAGGACGGCATCGACGACGTCGTCTTCGCCAACCTGACGTTTCCCGACGGACGGATCGCTCAGATTCACGTGTCGTGGCTCGATCCGCATAAAGAGCGAAAAATGACCGTCGTCGGTTCGCAGAAAATGCTGGTGTTCGACGACATGCATCCAACCGAAAAACTGCGGCTGTTCGACAAGGGAGCCCAGTTCCCCGGCGACAGCAATTCTCCCGCCCAGGTGATCTCGGTACGTCACGGCGACATTCACATTCCACACGTTCCCGACAAACAGCCGCTCGATCTCGAAACACAGCATTTCGTCGACTGCATCATCGAGAACCGCACCCCGCTCAGCGACGGCCGCGACGGACTGCGGGTCGTCCGCGTGCTCGAACAGGTCGAACACCAGTTACGCGAAGTGACCATCCGTCATTTCCCCATTCACCAGTTTCAACACTTACGAAAAGTGGCGTGAACCGTTTTCATTCCCCGACAGACGAAGCGGTGAAGCGAAGACACGCGTTCCCAGGCGGAGCCTGGAAACGAGAATGACACGATAAAAAATTACAGACCATCCAAGGCAGGAACTCAAGACCCATGAGTGATCGCGAATTCTTCGTGCATGAATCGTCGTACGTCGACGACGGTGTCAAGATCGGTGTTGGAACCTCGATCTGGCATTTTTGTCATGTGCTCACAGGAGTCGACATTGGTGAGCACTGCAAGATTGGGCAAAATGTCGTTATCGGCCCCCGTGTGCGACTTGGTAACAACGTCAAAATTCAGAACAACGTCTCGGTCTATCCAGGCGTAACTTTGGAAGACGACGTTTTCTGCGGCCCATCGATGGTCTTTACCAACGTACATACACCTCGGTGTGCCGTCGTACGAAATTCGGATGCCGATTTTCTGCCAACACTCGTCAAACGGGGAGCGAGTATTGGCGCAAATGCCACCATTGTTTGCGGTGTAACGATCGGCGAACACGCCCTGATCGGTGCCGGAGCCGTTGTCACTAAGGATGTCGCTCCCTATGCCGTCGTTTACGGCAATCCTGCCCGTCAACAGGGTTGGGCGTGTGAATGCGGAGTGATCCTGAAATTCAAACAGCATGACGTCGCATGCAACGAATGCAGTAAGAGATATCAGTTGACTCGATCCAATGTCCTTGTGCGGATTGACGACGACGCTACCCGCCATGCGGCATAAGACCACCGAACCCGAGAAACGACCCGAAGGAGACCCGCCCGATGATTCCCATGTGCGATCTGAAGACACAGTATATGTCGCTGAAATCCGAAATCGATGCCGCCATGCAGGCGGTTTGTGCTAATACGAACTTTATTCTCGGGCCCGAGGTTCGCAAACTCGAAAGTGAGATTGCCGCTGCCAATCAGTGCCAATTTGCGATCGGTGTGGCAAGTGGGACCGACGCGCTGCACCTCGCGCTGCGCGGCCTTAATATTGGTCCTGGTGATGAAGTCATCACAACCCCCTTTACATTCGTAGCCACAACCGAAGCGATTGGCATGGTGGGGGCAACGCCGGTCTTCGTGGATATCGATCCCGATACGTGCAACATCGACGTTACGCAGATCGAAGCGGCCATCACACCGCGTACCCGTGTGATTCTCCCCGTCCATCTTTATGGCCAGGCCTGTGATATGGATACGATTATGGCGATCGCACAACAACACAATCTGCATGTTGTCGAAGATTGTGCCCAGTCGATCGGTGCGTCGTATCGCGGGCATCGCACCGGTGCAATTGGCACAGCGGGTTGCTTGAGCTTCTTCCCCAGCAAAAACCTCGGCGGCTTCGGCGACGGGGGCATGGTCGTCACCAACAACGAAGAATTGTATCAGCACATTGAAATTCTGAGACGGCACGGAGGCCGCGTGAAGTATTATCACGATGAACTTGGCCTCAACAGCCGGCTTGACGAACTTCAGGCGGCAATTCTACTCGTCAAACATCAGCATTTGGCAGAGTGGAACGAACGCCGACGTGAAAATGCGTATCGATACAACGAACTTCTCGGCGGCCGCGTCGATCTCAAACGTCCGGTAGAGCTGACCTCGCAAGGCAAGATCATTCCCATGGCATCTATGCACACCGAGAACGACTTACTTAAGGCCGTTTATCACCAGTACACGATTCAGGTCGACAACCGTGACGTTGTCATGAATCACTTGCAGAAAGCTGGTATCGGTCATGCGATATATTATCCCGTTCCGCTGCATCTACAGAAAGTGCATTCCGAACTCGGCTACCGACCTGGTTCGTTTCCGCACGCCGAACAAGTTGCAGCGAATTGCCTGAGTCTACCGATGTTCCCCGAATTAACCGCATCGCAGATACAAACCGTTTGCAGTGTGGTACTCGAAGCCCTCGATCAGTCGGCGAAGGCGAATACGACAAGTCGAGCCGCTTGACAATGGGTTGTGACGCCCGATCAGCATTGTGACCGGGTCGCGTTGTTGTGAAAGGGATTTAATCACTGTCACATCCCTCGGTGAGTCGATACTCAGAGGGGAGTTATTCCGAGATGTCAACCATTAAGATGCTCACCGTCGCGGGTGCAAGGCCGCAGTTCGTCAAAGTGGCCGTCGTTTCCAGGTATCTGCGACAAAACCCTGGTGCTCATCGTATTGAAGAAGTCCTGGTGCACACCGGACAACACTACGACGAAATGATGAGCGACGTCTTCTTCAAAGAGTTGGAAATCCAGCCGCCTCGCTACAGCCTCGATGTCGGCTCAGGATCTCCCGGACAACAGCTCGCGAAAATGATGGAACGGCTCGAAGGGGTGATCAAAGAAGAAAACCCCGATGTGACGCTCGTCTATGGCGACACCAATTCGACGATCGCGGCGGCTCTCGTTTCGACGCATCACAACATTCCCGTCGTGCACGTCGAAGCGGGCGAACGCATCTACCGCCGCCGGGACGTCCCCGAAGAAATCAATCGAATACTGACCGACCACATCGCCTCGCTCAATCTCACCAGCACCAGGCGGGCGGGCGAATACCTTCAGCGCGAAGGAATGGCTGATCGCCGAGTCCGTTTCGTCGGCGACACGATGTACGAACTCTTCGTCTGGGCGCGCGATAACATCGATCGGCTGTCGAATGTCACCCCTGCATCGTTCGGCGTCGAACCGGGACACTATCACATCGCCACGATTCATCGCGCCGAGAATACCAAGACCCAGGAAACCCTATTACAAATTCTGAATGCTCTCGATCGGGCCGACGAACCGGTGGTGCTCCCCATTCATCCGCGTATCGCTAATCTGATCAAAAAATGGGATTATGCCCCAACTCAAAATCTTAAGTTGATCGAACCGCTAGGCTATCTGGATTTCATCCGGATGTTGTTGGATTGTTCACGGGTGATTACCGATTCGGGCGGAGTCACGCGAGAATCCTTCTTTGCCCGCAAGCCTTGTATCGTCCCGATGGACAACAGCTGGTGGACCGAAATCGCAGAAAGCGGCTGGGCCATTTGTGTAGGAACCGATCCCAATCGAATCACGAACGCACTCAACGCCTTCACCCCGAAAAACGAATACCCCGAAAACCTGTTCGGCGATGGACACAGCGCCATGCACATCGTCGACGAAGTGACGAACTTTGTCGAGTATCACCAGAAACACGTTCACTGGCACAAACACGGCAGTTATGTCGATTTGCCTCGGTCAGAAGAAACCGATTTCACCTATGCGAACTACCGCAAACTGATCACAACGTTAAAAGATTCTGGCTACACCTTTGCACACTTTAGCGACTCGAAAGAGTTATTGGCAAAAGGGACACCGTACGTTCTCATGCGGCATGACATCGATCTCGATCTCGACAAAGCGGCTGCGATGGCCCGTGTTGAAGCTGAACTGGGAATTGTGTCGACGTATTTCTTCATGGTGCGGAACGACTTCTACAATATCTTTTCGAAAGACGGAACGACCGCGATCAATGAAGTGCTGAAACTCGGCCACCGTATCGGTCTGCATTTTGATTGCGCTGCCTATCCAGACAATTTCTCGACGGAGGAATATGCCGAAGCATGTGCTCGCGAATCAAATATGCTCGCCGACTGGTTCGGCCAACCAGTTGAAATCGTGTCGTATCATCGGCCTAATGAAAAGGTTCTCTCGGGAGATCTGAATCTGTCGGCGCCATTGCCGCACACCTACGAGCCGCATTTTACGAAAGAGATCGCGTATTGTTCTGACTCGATGGGGAAATGGCGTTACGGCAGTCCGATCGATCGAGATGCATTCGCGGAGAAAAAACCGCTGCACATCCTGGTGCATCCGATCTGGTGGCACGAACAGCCGATCGCAGGCTATCCCGCACTCTTGCGGCTGGTCGATGGGAAAGCAAAACAACTCGAACACGATCTGGCGGCAAATTGCGTCGTCTTCAGGGTCGGAGACCGTGCGGAGATGAAAGACTCATGAAGCATCCTCACCGGGATATCGACCGGCGGGTCGCCGTCGCCGGTTGCAAACATACGACTAAAGATCTCATTCTGGGACTAAAGCGGCTGGGATATCGTGTCGACCATTGCATAACAATCGACCCTGTTAAAGGCGAAGATCAGCATGTCGCTGGATATTACGATCTGCGTCCGTTTCTCGCAGCAGAAAACATCGGCTGCACCGTCGCTGAAAAATACAGTTTGAAAAATGACGAAGATCGCGAACGAATCACGTCGTTAAAAATCGATCTCCTGTTTGTGATGGGTTGGCAAAGGCTGATCCCCGATTGGTTTCTCGAATCGTTGTCGATCGGCGCCTTCGGCATGCACGGTTCGAGTAAACCATTGCCGCACGGGCGCGGGCGCAGTCCGATGAACTGGTCGTTGATTCAAGGAAAACACGAATTTCACACGCACCTGTTCCGGTATATGCCGGGAGTCGATGACGGACCGATCGTCGGGGTGCAGAAATTCGACATCACGCCGTTCGACACATGCTTAACGCTGCACTTCAAGAACACGTTGTCGATGATCAAGCTCTGCGAGGTGAATCTGCCGTCGCTACTCGCAGGAGACTACGCCAGAACGCCGCAACCGACGGAGGGGGCGACGTATTACCCGAAACGTTCGAAAGAAGACGGCGTCATTTATTGGAACGATAGAACAACCGATATCTACAACCTGATTCGTGCCGTCACCCACCCCTTTCCGGGAGCACTCTCCTATCTGGATGACGATCCCAAGCAGGAGATTCTCATCTGGAGGGCCATTCCATTTGACACGCAATTGACATGGCCTCACGCCCACCCCGGCGACATCGTTGATCTCTTCTATGACGGCACGTTCGTCGTGAAAACCGGCGACGGCACACTGCTCGTGCAGGAGTACGAAGGCTTCACCTGCAGCGAAGAGCACGTCGGCTGCAATCTCGGGCATCTGAACCAACCACGAAAAGTCTGGGAAAATCTCCCGGATTAGGTCACCCTGTGTTGAGCAGATACTCGATATCACTCCGCTCTTAACGCCTGAATAATCGGTGCTCTTGTCGCTTCGCGGATCGCTCCCCAGGCAGCTAACATTCCTACCACGAATACCGACGTCAGCAAGACGCCGGCACCGGTCCAGGGGACATCGGCACCTGTGCTCAACAAGTGTGGCAACATCGCGCATAATGCCGAGATTGTGCCGGCGATCAGGCCACAGGTTAAGAGGAAAGCATTCTCGACGAGGACTAATCCGGCGAGAGAAGCTGGTGTCATGCCGACACTGCGAAGGAGCGCCAGCTCTCCCCGACGTTCGATAATATTTCTGAGCATCACAGTCCCGAGACCAAATGTGCCGAGCAACAAACCTAACCCGCCGAGAGTCTGAAACGTTGAGAGATACGTGTTCTGCACGGCAAGAAAATTCGACAGCCGGTCGGCGATGCGCTCGACGTCGAACCCGAAATCGACCAGCCGGCTTTCGAGCAGTTCGGTTAACTCTTGAGCCTTAGCTGGCGGAATCTCGATCAAGAAATATTGATAACCGCTCTGTTCGGGGTACAGTCCGCGAAAGTTTTCTTCAGAGAGCAGCAGCATCCCCTGAAAGATGCTCCCATCGAACATGCCGCGAATCAGCAGCGTCTGCATGTTCTGCTCGGAGTCGGGGATATCGAGCGTCTTGCCGATCCCTTTATGCAAACTATACATCAGCGTGTTCATATCACCGAGGACGGGAATCCCCTTGCCCCCATTCGACTTTTCATCGGTCAGCAACAGCAGCCAGGGATTATCCCCCGGCGTGTCGGCAAATTTGAAACCGTTACGTTCGATCATCGTTTTCGGCACCCCGAGTAGTGTCGGCCTTTGCGTCTGATAAAGGTTGAGGCAGCTCGCATCTTCACCGGGAAGCATTCGGAACGCCATCACCTTCATCTCGGCAAGCAATTTTCCTTCGGGAGAATCGGCAGGAAAATCGAGCCGCATTTTCTTGCGGCCTTCGACCGTGTTCAGATCGAATAACAATGGCGACGACGACTGTGCAACCAGAGTGTAGCCGCCGTTCCCAGAATCGATGTCGGGTTTTTCCACGGCGGGATTGCGTTTCCCCGCGGCGACGGCGGTAATCAAAAACGTCGTCGCCGCGATCAGCCCAATCGTCATGATGCTACGCTGCCGATGCCGAGAAGCGTTGCGTAAACTCAATCTAAGAATTCCCATCGCCCCCTTGCCGCGAACGGCGACGCCTTGGTCCGATTCCATCCATGCGGAGAGACCGAGCAGACTGGCAGTAAGCAGACCAATGCCGACGAGAAAGAAGACAACGGTCTTCATTGAAAATCCTGAGAACGCTTCTTGATCGGGAACCACGCCGAGTATGGCTGCGATCGTAAATACAGCACAGCTGCCGCCGATGTAGAGTGCCCAACGGCGATGACGGTGATACGATTTATGTCGATGCACGTCGGTCTTAAACGTCCGCACGTTTCCACCAAGCAGCTCGCGGGCGGAGAGGGCTTTGAGTTCGCGCAGCGCCCATAAGATCGTTAACAGGGCAACAACAGCAGAGATCGACGCACCCATCACCAGCGTTGGCGGGCTGATGAACACATTTAGAAACCGCGTACCGATCGCACCGATCCACCACGTTTTCAGGCCGTAGATCATCACCTCGGCGTAACCGACGGCGGCCGCGGTGCCAACAACGATACCGACGATCATCACAAGCACTCCTTCCAGCAGCAATAGATTTCGCACCTGTTTCGGTGTGAAGCCGATGGCGAGCAGCAACCCGACTTCGCGACCACGACTGTCGATGCCGAGTCGAAAGAGCAACCCCAATAGTAACATCGCCGAGATGATGAGAAAGAAACTGAACCCGATGAACAAACCGCTAAAGTCGGTTGTCCCGGCGGCGGCTTGCAGCCCAAGGGCCTTCAACGGTTGAAACACAAGATTGAGCCGTTCGGGTTCGAGCGATGCGAGCAATTCGGTTTCAAGTGTCTTTGCGAATTCATCAAGCGATTGTCCGTCACGCGGAGCGAGGCGATAGGACGTCAATCGACCATACCGGCTGCTCCAGAGCTCTTGTGCAGTTTTGAGAGAGACGAACGCTTTCGGTGTCGCCTTAAACTTCTCCCAATATTCGTCGTCCCGTTCGGTAATGCGGTCGAAATTCATTGGAAACGGTTGTTTCCAGTCGGCGATCTGGTCGGCGTCGGTGATGCCGCGGATGTCGGGGGTAAAACCGCGATCGTCGAGGATTGTCCCCTCGAGTTTGCCGATGCCGGCGACGGTGAACGTCAATTCTTGTTCGGGGAGTTCGCCATGCGAACCGACGGTGTGATACTTCATGCGAATATCATCACCCACGGCGACACCGAGATCTTCGGCGAGCCAACTGTTGAGAATGATCTCGCGCGAGTCGAGCGTCGGAAGCGGCACGTCACCGTCTATTTCGCGCGGGCCGAACGGTGCTCCCAGATTTAAGTCGAAGCCAGCAACAACAGAGTACATCGAGAATTTATGAGGGTCTTTCGCACTCACCAATTCATTGGCCAGATACACAAGAACCGGCGACTGCCAATTGTTCCAGCCGGTATGAGAAAGCTCACTGCGTTTGACGCGCATGATGGCATGCTGCACCGCTTCGACAACGACGTCGTCGAGAATCATCTGCTCGCTTTCAATCGCGACGTAGTTTCGATCTTTGACGATACGTAGCTGCAAACCGAGATCCTCAAGCGTGAGGGCCTTCGACAGCGATGCGGTCAGCATCGCAGAGGCATTCAGAGCATCGGGTCCGATGCTGTCACGCTTTGCTTTCGCCGAGACGTACAGACTGTTGACACGCGCGGGACGGCCGCGCGGATCGCGGCGATTGGGACGGACTTCCGAAAGATCGAGCTGTACTTGCAGCGTTTTGAGCGACACGAACGCATTCAGCGGCAACTGCTGCGACGGATCGCGGCCGAACCGCGAGAGGCCGTCGGCGTCGTCGAGAATCGCCGTCACGTTCAGTTCGACTTCGCGCGAGACGGTTTCGCGTTCGCCCATCAGGCTTTCGCGAGGGATCGCACTCGGCAGTTCGACCCACAGGCTGATTTTCACTTTGTCCGTACCGACATCAGCCGGCTCGATGCCAAGCTGGTCGGCGACGCGGCGATTGATGACGATATCGTTCTCGTTTTGAGCGGGGACTTCGATATCGGTTTTGAAGAATTTCCAGAACCGCTCGTCGACGCCCCAGACCGAGACCTGGCCCACGCGGCGACGATGGTCGGCCTCGCCGCTGGTGAGTCCCCCTTGCATCGAGAGGACCGGAGCGATCACCGAAAAATTCGCCGCAACGTCGGGGACTTTGCTCAATTGTTCGGCAAGGTCTTCCTTGAAGAACCGCTGGCTGATGAGAGCGTGATCGATATCGCCGAGCCGTTCGAGCGTGAGATTCTGCAAGCTATGACGCACAGAGTCACCGACGATGAGCGCCCCCGACAGCACCGCCGTCCCGACGATCACACCGAGGCAGAGTGCGAGGTGCGTGCGCCAGTAGAAGCTAAGGCTGCAAAAGAGGTAGGTGAGTTTTGTCATGATCGCTCTTCTCCGGCGGGAGAAGAATGACGAATGCCGAACAATTTACACAATCTATCATTCGAGGAGTTTCTTCAGCCTCGGAGAGGCGGCCGTGAATAGCAAGGGGCTTACGCCCCTAATGGTGTTGTCGCGCGAACCATAAGCCCCAGAGGGGCGACAGATCATCCGTTCGAACGTCTGCCACCCCTTCGGGGTTCATGTATTGTCGCGGCACATCAACCTGGGGCTTACGCCCCAGGCTATTCACGATCACCCCTCCGGGGTTGAAAATCCATCACACGTGGTTGGGCATTCGTCATTCCTGCTAGTCGTTCACAAGTGTCTGGGCAGCAGCTAGCACACCCTTATAATTGCGGCTCATCGGGCGGCTAACCTTCCACCAACTTCCCATCCCGTAGATCACTGCGGCGGGGGAATTGTTCGGCGAGTTCGGTGCTGTGGGTTACGCACAGCAAGATGGAATTGTTTTCGGTGTTGAGTTCGAGCAGCAGTTTACCGACGGTTTGAGCGTGAACCCGATCGAGGTTCCCCGTCGGTTCGTCGGCGAGTAAGAGAACCGGTTGATTGATCAATGCCCGGCAGACGGCGACGCGCTGGCGTTCACCGCCCGAAAGTTGTGCCGGTCGATGCGTCAATCGATGCGACAGTCCGACGCGATCCAGCAATTGTTTCGCACGGGATTCGGTTTTTTCATCAGTCCCCGGGCCGGCAAGCGCGGGGATCAGGACATTCTCGACCACGGTGCATTGCGGCAGAAGATGATGATCCTGAAAAATAAATCCGATTTGTCGATTGCGAAATTTCGCGAGGGCACGATCATCGAGGCCGAAGGGCGAATTGCCGAGCAACGTGACCGTTCCCGCTGAAGGTCGGTCGAGTGTTCCGAGTATTTGCAACAGCGTACTTTTGCCGCATCCGGAAGGACCGGTAATGGCCATTGCCTCCCCCCGGTTCATCGCGAGATCGATTCCCTTTAGGACTGGGACCGGCCCCGTGGCTCCAGAGTAGTCTTTCGTCAGACCCGCGATGAAAAGATCATTGGTCGCATTCATGGCTGTCATTCGGCTGAGTTCTGTTCGCTGCGAACGTCGGTTTCGACAAAAATATCGGGAGCCGCCACGCGAATTTTTTCGATGTACTCCTGCGGAATTTCAATTGACGTCATCGGGACACCATGGGCAAAACGGCAGCAGACCGTTTTCATACGACCGGTCGCGATGCAGGAGGTCGAGCGATAAAATTCATATTCTGTCGTTAACGATTTTACACCCAATCGTGCCACGCGAATGCGGATTTCCAATACATCTTCGTAACGGGCGGGCGTTTGATACGAGCACTGCGACGAGACACGCGGCCAGCCGATCACTGTTCCATCGGGATAATTCTGTGCAATCGACATCCCCAGCGAACGAAAAAATTCGTGTTCGGCAAGTTCCATATACCGGTAGTAATTCGCGAAGTGAACGATCCCCGCCAGGTCGGTCTCGCAGAATTCCACTCGCTTCGATGTCACAAAATGGGCCGACGTCATTCGTTCATTTTCTCTTTTCCACTCCGGCGATCTTCATACGGAATACGACTCTAAGCCTGATGACATCACGCCAAATACGACATCGCTCGTTCTATACAAATAATCGAAGTTGTACCATGCTCTTCCTCGATCGGTAAATTATAGAACGCCATCGCCAGAATGACATACACCGCGAGCAGGAGCAACCCCTCCATCCAGTTTGATTCGCCGTCAACGGCGACGAGTCCTACCACCAACACCGAAACTCCGACTGCCAGAACTTCGAGCATACTAAATCGCAAATCGAGTGGGGGAAAACCGGGCAACTGGCTGATAAAGACCAGTACCGGAGCCACAAACAACGCAATCTGTAACCCCGACCCGACCGCAATCTGAAAGCTAAGTTCCATATGATTCTTCATCGCCACGAGAATGGCGGTGGAATGCTCGGCAGCATTGCCGACGATCGCGACCACGACGACGCCGACGAACATTTCGCTCCAGCCCATTTGCTCGCTGGCCTGTTCGATTGCCCCGACGAGCAGTTCGCTCATCCAGGCGACGCCGCATGTCGCCGAGATGAGTACGATCATCGATGTGCGTGTCGACCAGTGTCCTTGGAGATCCGAAAACTGCACGTGCTGCTCGTCCGGTTGTTCGTCGGTTGAATGATATAGATGCTTGTGCGTCTTCAAGCTGAAAAGCAACATCAGTAAGTAGGAGACAAAAAGCACAATTGAGATCTCGACGCTCAGCTCGCGTTCGAGAGCAACGTCTTCGTGATGATGCACGAACAAGTGTGCGTGAAAAATCGCCGGGACCAACAAGCCGATCGCCGCCAACGCCAGCAGCGTCGCCGCCATTCCCGCTGCCGTCGCATTAAACTTCTGCCGCTGAAACTTGAGTCCGCCGGCGAAAAAACTCGCCCCCAGCACGAGCAGCACGTTACCGAGAATGCTGCCGGTGATCGATGCCTTGACGACGTCGACCAAGCCTTCCTTGAGCGCAAAAAAGGCAATGATCAATTCCGCCGCGTTACCGAACGAAGCGTTGAGCAGCCCTCCGATGGCCGGCCCCATTTTTTCCGAGAGCATCTCGGTGCTCTTGCCCATCAACCCCGCGAGCGGAATGATCGCGGATGCGGAGATGATAAAAATCCAGAGCGCCGGCCCTTCCTGAAAATCGACCACAACTGCGATAGGAATGAGTACCAGCAATAGATTCAGCCAGCCGACCTTGCGCAGAAAATCCATGTGTAGGCTCAATTGTTAATGGTTCATCCCTGACCGAACGACGATCAGCATCGCCAACGTTACGGAGCAATACGATAGCACGTCAACGTGTCCTGATCGCGAAGATAGAGGTTCCCTTCGCTGACGACCGGACAGGCCCAACTCGGCGGGTTGACCACTTCAGGCCTGAACGAACCCAGCAGTTTGTATTCCGCCGGATTGCCGTCGATCAGCGCCACTTCGCCGCTTTCGTAACGGAAGATGAGCTTGCCGTCGGCGGCGATCACTGCCGCCGAACCGTTACCGACGCCGCGGAAATCGCCTCCCCAGTTGATTTTGCCGGTTTTCCATTCGAGGCACAGCGGTAGTCCGTTCTTATGCCCGTGACCGCAGTAAAGATAATCGCCGAGAATTACCATACCGCCGTGATGATTCTGCAGCGAGTTTCCATCAAGAAAGTAAACTTCCTCGGCCTTCACGCCATCGCCGTCCGGTGTCAGATGCACTAACCCCGAACCCGTGCGGTAGCCGGTCGAACCGAAGACGTAATCGCCGATGGCGATCGGCGTACTGATATTCGCTGTTCCATTCGCGATCGCGTTGTATCCCCATAAGTATTTTCCATCATCGGCCCTGACACCGACAAGTCCGCGACCGACAAGCGTGACATACTGTTTCACTCCCGCTCCTTCAGAGATAATGATCGAAGCGTACCCCGCCCCGTCTCCTCCCTGATCGCCGATTCGAGGGACGGCCGATTCCCAGATCGTCTCGCCGGTGTTCTTGTCGAGTGCGACGAGCATCGCATTCGCTCCTCCGGGAGTACAGATCACACGATCGCCGTCGACGAGCGGAGATTCCGAGAATCCCCAGCCCGACATCATTCTCCCTCCCCATTCCTGCTGGAAATCCTTCTGCCACAGAATCTCACCGTCAATCGCCTGCATACAGAGAATCTGACCGTTCGATGTGACGACATACAATCGGTCGTCGTCCACCGTCGGAGTGCACCGCGATCCGTCGTAACCATGCTTCGGAGGACCATCGGTCACCGGCACCGACCATATCATCTCGCCGCTCGCTTGATCATAGGCGCTCACGGTTTGTGCGGTATCGAGATTGCCGGTCGTGTAAATCCGGCCGTCGGCCATCGAAACCCCGGCGTATCCTTTTCCCAGTCCATTGATCGACCAGAGCAGTTCGGGAGTCTGTTCCGTCCAGTTCGGGTAAAGTCCCGTTTCGAGCGAGACTCCGTCGCGAGCCGGACCGCGCCACTGCGGCCAGCCGGACATCTTGAGTTTTTCATTCGCACCGACCATGGCGACACAGACGATCAGACAGACCAGACCGGTGATTTTGGGGAATGCTTTCATCGGAGGGACCTTTTGGGAAGGAGACACAATGACTGAGGGAGACCCCGTCGGCGGGGTCCGTTCAGTATAATTGCTGACACCGGGTGCCACAACGGACCGAGTTCCAAGTCGACCGGATCAGCGCCGCTGCGATGGACCGAATTCAGGTGAGCGCCTTCCTCTTCTCTTCGATGAACTTCACATGATGCGGAATATGCCCGGTGATTCTCCACAACAGCGTTTCGAGCGACAACGGTCCGTCGACCGAATGAATTGCCACGCGGTCGAAATCGCTCGGACCGAGCGTCCGCAGAATGCGCCCCAGTTGCTGACGCACGACGTCGATCAATTCGAGTTCTTCACCCAGATCACGGCTGTTGTACGCCAGATTCGCCGCGAAGTGGTCGGGATTTCCGCCGAAGACGACGGGAAGATGTTCCGCCAGAATTCGCTTCATGCGGTCGGCATACACCGGTTCGAAGTCGGCGATGTGACAGACCACTTCCAGCGTCGACCATTGACCGGCAATCGGTCGCGCCGAAATCTCATCCTGCGTCATCCCCGTCACAGCCTCCCGCAGTAGCCGTGGCCCGGCGAGATATTCATCGATTAACGTGTGCGTGGTCATGATCATTCCTTTTCATCAGCGTCCGAGAAGCGACCGTCAATCACCAGAAGCAATCGCTCCTGGACTCGGCCTGTCGTTTCACGAGCATAGCAAAAGGAAGAGAGAAAAGTCTCGCGTGAAATGGCGTTGCAGCCACCTTCAGAACCTCATCGGGTGCACTTTCGGGATTTCCGAAAGGAGGTTCCCGGACCGGTTGACGGTCAACAAACGCCGATGCCCATGGCGATCACACACGACGTTCGGTCGTCAGCCAACGGCGCAGATCGAGCGGGATGTCGTGACGCGATGAGGTGCCGGTGACGCGAACAGGTTTCACACTCCGGACGGCGGCGGAAAAAAGAAAAAATGAAAACAGAATGTCCGTCGTTCGGAGCCGGATGAAACGGTTCGTCACCTTCACTCGGCATCGCATGCTGGTCTCTCGTCACCCAACCGGACCCGGTTGCGCCGCGCCCTGAAAAACCGGGACAATTTAAGCCTTTTACGATACCGATTGCGCGCTCGTCGAATCTTGTTTATGGGTCACGAAACAGGCTCGAAATCGCGCCAAATTGGGGTTTCGCAACCTCTCGCGCGCATTTTTCGCTATTTTTGCGCCAAAAATGCGCGCTTTCGACACGGTTTTACAGATTCATAAACATCGATGCTTTTTGAACGATCACGCCAACATAAAATGGTTTGAAAAACGTTGCGCGCAACCCAATCGTGTTTGCGCCTTTCAAAAATTCCTTCTCTCTCGGGGAGAAAGTGTCCGCAGGACGGATGAGGGTGCACCGCCGGAATGTCGAATGCCGAAATCCGAATGTCGAATCAAATCCCAATGACTGAATGTCCGAATGAACTCTGTGAGGATGCGCTCGGAAGCCATCTATTCGACCAGCCTGAGCCATTCAACAGAGTCATCCCCGATTAGTCGTGGGTTTTTGATTCTTCAACCACATCAAGGAGTTGACGACGCGGGTGGCACGGTCGACGAAGTTCACTCCATGGGCAATGTAAGACGACGTTCGCCCTCAACCACACAACATTCTATCAATCTCGTTGAGAACCCGCTGGATTGATCAGGGTGCCTTTGAATTGTCATCTCCGCAAGCCACCCAGAAAACATTAGGGTCGGATGCCCCCGTTAACCTTTAATCCATTTCCCAATCGTTTCGGGTGGCACCGATGCCATCGGTGCGGCGATAGCCGTAGGAGGCCGGGGATCACGCGATCTGATCGCTGGGGAACTCCCGCATGGCGTCGGTTCTTATTTCATACCATGACGACGAACTCTTCGTCCACCCCGTCGCCTGTTGAAGTCGTCTGATTTACCGGTCGTCCGTCGATGAGCAGCCTTGCACGGCTGCGCCGTCCTGATTTCATCAGGGCCACCCTGCGGCCCGCTACTATCTGCTCGACCCGCCGAAGCAACAGTTCCCCGAATTGCCGATCGTACACGGCATCCCGCCTGATTTCTTAGTCTGAAAGACAGAAAACCAAAGGCACACTGGCCGAGCCAGTGGCACACGAAGAGTTTGATAGCGTGATGTGCCGTTGTGAGCGACAGATGTCTGATCGCTATCGGAAGACGATTTGGCCCGTGCCACCTGCCGTTGAACGGTGACAATACCACACAGACTATATGTCGACAAAAGCAATTACGGCCCAGCCCTTGCGGCCTTATCGAGCATGTTGACGATGTCATCATAGCCTTTTTGCAATGCAAGCTCACGAGCAGTCGTACGATTGTAGATTACACCGTACGATTCCTCAAAACTGACGATACTTGCATCTGCGCCGTGTCGCAATAGAAGGGCGACAGCACCAGATTTTCCTGCGGCACTTGCGCACATTAAAGGAGTCCACCGGCCATCACTACGGTAAATCCGATTTACGTCAGCGCCATGCTCGATCAACAGCGCCAAGACTTTCTCGAAGCCGAATGTGGATGCTGAGTGAAGTGGATTCTCAAAGTTTTCTCGGGCAGCTTCTACCGTGGCCTCGTGATCCAGCAGCCATTCCACGACATCCGGCCGTTCGCCAGAATTCGGACCGAATTGCATTTTTTCGATTGCACCTTGAATGGGATGCCGATTGTCGTCACAATCCATCAAGTTTTTGCGATCGTCATTCAGCAAGTTTTCGGCGAATTTCCGGTCCGAACTCCAAAGGGCATTCCAAAATAGGATTTCGCGAACCCATGAACGACGATCGTCATCGACAATTTCCAACGCCTCGCGTACGCGAGTAAAATTTTTGTGAGTGGCCCATTCGTCTTCGATCGAATGTACCGTTTCTTGGATATTTCCTTGAGTTTCATTCATAACAAACACCAATAAGATAAGACCATAAAAAACCACTGCTGAACCCCGAGCGGTTCAGCAGTGGCACATATCATGGCGTAGAATTCGATAACATCACGCCAGCTTGAGCATCTCGCGTGCTTCGGCGATGCCGGGGGCGGGGTAGCCGTGTTCGCTGGCGGTGACTCTTGCTAACGCGACCAGTTGCTTCCCGCGCAGAGTCGGACGGGTCGTCGCGTATTCTTCGGTCACCGTCTGGAAGTACTTCTCGGCGTGCAACGCACCATCTTCGCTGATGGCATACTTCAACATCAGATCGAAGAAGGGCTGCACGTCGTGCCCTTGCTCGGTGTAGCGTTGAGCGACGGCACAGGCCATGGCCTGATCGTTCCCCTTGATCGCTTCTTCGGTCAGGCCAAGCAACTCATTGGCGTCGGTCGACTGCACCGTTTCGAGCTGGTCGTCGTAGGTGAACCGCGTCGGAATCATCCGCTCGGACTGGCCGGCGGTGTGGAACGCCCCGACGATCAAACTGGCGACGGCATTGCGGTGATTGCTCACACGGACGATGTGCCTCCAGGCGTTCGCCGAATCCGAGGCGTGTACGCCGACCGAGTCGCCGTGCGTCGAGCCTTCGGGTTTCTGCGCGTTGCTCCATTCTTTGCGGCGTCCGGGATCGCGGATCGTCATCAGGTTCGAAGCATGAGAAATCGCTTCACCGATCGCCTCGGGGGCGAAGCCTTCGGCAATGGCCGCGGCGACGGTTTCTGTCGCCTGCACACGGTCGCCGCCATAGATCGTCTCGGCGAGATGTTCAACCCAACTGTCGTCGGCTTCGCGGTTGCCGAGCGATTTGCCGAGCAATTTATATTGATCGAGCAACTTCGGCAGCAGTTCGCGAATCGCCGAGCGCGGATAATTCCTGTCGCGCTGGCTCTGTTCGACTTTCAGACAGTAACGGACCGATTGACGCAAGAGCGCATCGGCGTATTGGTCGCCGGCGAGATCGTGCATCGCCCAGCTTCGCCACGCAAGAACCGTGCGGTGGACGTCGGTCTCGTCGTGAATTTCATAGAGCAACTGCTGAAACGCATCGTCAGGAGACTGTGCCGCGAGCGCCGTCATGTCGGCTTCAGCAGCCGACCAGTCGCAGGCGCGAATCGTTTCGCGGAGCAGCCCTTCCTGCTTCGCATCGGCAGCAGCCGACGGACTCACCGCGTGCAGCGTATCGGCGTGATGCAGTTCTCGCGCCTGCAGCTCGGTCGAGTTGCGGTACAGCACTTTGAAGACGGGCAACGGCTGTTGATCGGAAGGCAACCGTCGTGCCATTTCGAGCGAAGGGATGAGCGCATTAAACGTGTGATGGCCGATGTAATCTTCGCCGCCGAACGCACGGGCGTTCGCGAGACCACCGGCGGTGACGAGGGTCTTCAAGTCGACGCCGGAGTTCACCTGACCGATGAGGACGCCCATCAGTTTATCGAGCGGCGTTTCTTGTAACAGCGAAACGAGCGGTTCGAGAGTGCCGAAGGTTAACCTCTGTTTTTCGTCGGCCGCAAATGATTTTGAAAGTCCCAGATCGAAGGCTAAGGTCGAGCCGACGCTGGCGACGAGCATCCCGCGTCCGATCTCCGCCATAAATTCTCGACGACTGCGCTGTGACATGATCATGCTCCTTGAGGGGATGTTGCCGAACGAAAGCCGCCACCGATGGAATTCATCGGTCGTTTCTGATGCGTTTGATTATAGCCATTTGTCCGTCAATTCTTCCAGTACTTTCCACAATGGACATGTTTTTGCGCTGTTTGTGCAGAGATAGAACGGGGCTTTGATCCCTTATTCTCTTGATTTTCTCGGCCTGTCGACCGACAAATCGTACAATGACGCGATTGCTTCATGACGTCCGTTCGATTAAACTAACGTTGATGCGTTCTTGCCGTCAACACGGTCATCTTCGATCGAGATTATGACAATGACTGACCTGTTCAATCACCCGATCTCCCGCCGAGCGGCGATCCGTTCTGTCGCCGGGACGAGTTTGTTTGCCGGCGGATGGTTGAACTCAGCAAAACCTGCTGCCGCGAACTCGCAACCGCGCGCGAAGTCGGTGATTCTGATTTTCAACTGCGGGGCACCGAGTCATCTCGACCTGTGGGATATGAAGCCCAACGCCTCGTCGGAAGTTCGCGGGGAGTGGTCGCCCATCGACACCGTCGTGCCGGGGATTCAAATTTCCGAAAAGCTCCCCCGGCTTGCCCGGCACGCCGACAAACTGGCGATTGTCCGCACGCTGCATCATCAGCACAGTTCGCACAATTCGGGAATGTACTGGTCGATTGTCGGCCGGCCGTACCATATCAACAGTACGTTGATCAACCCCAGCCGAACCGATTACCCGAGTTTCGGCACGCTGACCGGCTGGCTCGCGCAGAAGAACGGATACACGAACCCGCTCCCCCCGTACGTGATTACCCCTGCTCCTCATTGCGACAGTAAAGTCTATCTGACACCGGGCCAATTCGGTGCGTGTCTCGGTTCGAAGTACGATCCGTTTGTGCTCGACAGCGATCCCAACGCGAAAGATTTTCGCGTTCCGAATCTTGCTCCTCCCGAAGGATTTTCCGCCGAACGCCTCATCCAGCGTCAGTCGTTGCTCGGCGAGTTCGACAACCGCGGCCACCCGATCGCTGCGCCGCTCGTTGAGGAACTCGAAACGAATCGCCGCAAGGCGATCTCGCTGATCACGTCGAACGATGTCGGTACCGCATTCGATCTCTCACAAGAACCCGACGATGTCCGCGAGCGTTACGGCCGGCATACATGGGGGCAGTCGCATCTGCTCGCCCGTCGGCTGGTCGAAGCGGGCGTGCCGTTCGTCACAACGGTTAACGGGCAAAGCATCGTGTGGGATACGCACAAAGATAACTTCGGCCGGCTTAAGAACAGTTTGATTCCGCCGATGGAAACAGCCTACGCGACGCTGCTCGAAGATCTCGAAGAACGGGGATTGCTCGACAGCACGCTCGTCGTCTGGATGGGCGATTTCGGTCGCACGCCGCTCATCAATAAAGAGGCCGGGCGCGACCATTGGCCGCAGTGTTATTCGATGGTGCTTGCCGGCGGAGGAATTCGGGGCGGTCAGGTGGTCGGCGAATCGGACAAGACAGGGGCCGTCCCTCTATTGCGGCCCGTGACTCCTGCGGATATTCACGCCACCATCTTCACGGCGCTCGGCTACGATCCGCACGGCATTACGTATCATACCGCCGATGGAAGGCCGACCCCGCTCTCGGAAGGGGATGTCGTAACGGAGCTGTTGTAACATGCCTCAGCAACCGCAACTCACCCCGCAGCAATACGCCGAACTCAAACCCGAAACGTTCATCCGCACGATGCAGATTATCGCCGGGGCGTTGATGATGGGTGTGATTTTATTTGGCGGCGTGGTTGCCATCACGTGGAAGGATCGGGCACCGGCCCAGGCTCAAGCGGGGTTCGATCCGATGCTGCTGGTGTTGTTTTTCTTCACGGCGGGGGCATTAGCCGCGCGGTTTACCGTTCCGCAAATCATGGCGCGGCATCAAGTGTCACAAGTCATCGCGCTCTATCAAACAGAGAAGCTGACGGGACCGAACGAATTCTTCGGCCGGTTAATGATGATCGCGCAGACGAAAATGATCATCGAATATGCATTGGTTGAAGGGGTCTGCTTCTTCGCTCTTGTCGCCGCCATGACAACCCATTCGCTGATTCCCATCGGCATCGTCGTCGGATTGTTACTGCTGATGGCGTCGACGTTTCCGACGAAGAATAAACTGCTCGACTGGCTGGAAGAACAACGGAACATCATGGGAGATTTCTAAATCCCCCTCCTGCGTTCATCAAAAACTAAGGTCGGCACGCTACGATACCGGGTTCCCTCCCCTGTCATATGGGAGTGGAATGGAGTTGCAGGCAACGTTTCGATAACGAAATTTTCTGTCCCGGTTCCCACACAAGGAGACGTACGATGATGAGCAGCAGGAAATTGATGACGGCGGCGTTTGTCGTGTTCGGGGTGTCCGTTCTGGCACAATCCGCCAGTGCCGCCGACCCGACCGGCACGTGGAAATGGTCGATGACGTTCAACAATCAGACCCGCGAACGTTCGGTGACGTTGAAACTCGACGGCGACAAACTCACCGGAACCATGCCCGGCCGCAACAACAGCACGCGCGACATCGAAAACGCCACCTTCAACGATGGCGAGGTCTACTTCGAAACCAGCCGCGAACGCAACGGCCAGAAATTCGTCGTCAAGTACAAAGCGAAGATCGAAGGAGAGACGCTGAAAGGGACAATCGAATCCCCAGGCCGCGACGGCAATGTCCGCACCCGCGAATGGGAAGCGAAGAAAGCGAGCTGATTCTTGAAACCGACGGCGGCGATCTCAAAACACACCAAAACACCATGTCGGTCTGACCGGCGTGGTGTTTTTTACGCTTCGGTCGAAACGTTTTCTCGCTTTTTCCGATGATTTCCCGATTGATCCTGCAGGCTCGTTCGGATACATTCAGATGATATAAGAATAGGATTATGTGTTGGCGTCAACATTCTGATGTGCATCCTCTCCCCCCAGGAGAAACGTCTTATGCTCCCCTTTCTCGGTCAACAGCAACGGTTTTACGATCGGCTTCCCCGGCGCGATTTTCTGCAGATCGGCGGGTTGGCGATGGGGGGGCTTTCGTTGCCCCAGTTGTTACAGGCCGAGTCGAGTTCGGGCGTGCGAAAATCGCACAAAGCGGTCATCATGATCTACCTGCCGGGGGGACCGCCCCATCAGGATATGTTCGACCTCAAACCCGATGCGCCCGATCACATCCGTGGCGAATTTCAGCCGATCGCGACCAATCTTCCCGGCGTCCAGATCACCGAGCATATGCCCCGGCTGGCGCAGATGATGCACAAGTTCGTTGCCATTCGTACGATCGTCGGCTCGGATGGACGTCACGCGTCGTTTCAATTCATCACCGGACGCAACTTCACGCAGCAACCGCAGGGGGGCTGGCCAGGGATCGGTTCGGTTATCGCGAAACTGCAGGGACAAGTCGACCCGGCTGTTCCCGCCGATATCGACCTCTTCATGAAGATGCAACACGATCCTTACAATCATCCGGGATCGGGTTTCCTGGGATCGGCTTACAAGGCGTTCGTTCCCGATGGCGAAGTGATGGCGAACATGACGCTCAACGGCATCGGCGTCGATCGCCTCGGCGACCGACGGCAACTGCTCGCCGGGCTCAACGGTTTTCGGCGACAGGTTGATGCGTCGGCGGCGAAGCAATCGTTCGATCCCTTCACCGAGCAAGCCCTCGGCGTGCTGACATCGAGCAAACTGGTCGATGCCCTCAATCTCGACAAGGAAGACCCGAAAGTCCGCGAATCGTACGGAACCGACGACCCCGCCGCCCTCCCCTACGGTCACGCCGGGTATCAATGCATCATGTCGAAGTTTCTGATGGCGCGGCGATGCATTCAGGCCGGGGCTCGCGTGGTGACGGTTTCGTTTGCCGACTTCGACTGGCATGGCAGCAACTTCGTCTTTGGACGAAAAGTGCTACCGCTGCTCGATCAGGGAGTGACCGCACTCATCAGCGATCTCGAACAGCATGGCATGCTCGACGACGTGACGGTCTGCATGTGGGGCGAATTCGGTCGCACGCCGGTGATCAACCAAAGCGCCGGTCGCGACCACTGGAACCGCGTCTCGTGCGCGCTGCTCGCCGGCGGCGGCATGAAGACCGGCCAGGTGATCGGCACGACGAACAAATACGCCGAAGAACCGATCGACCGACCGGTGCATCTGCAAGAGGTCTTCGCGACGATTTACAAGAACATGGGGATCGACCTGGCGACCGCGACAATCAACGACCTCAACGGCCGGCCGAGGTATCTGGTAGACGACGGTTATTCGCCGCTGCCGGAACTGGTGTGAGGGGGCGATTCGCGTGGAGTGGTGGGGCGTCATTGTTGCAATGGCTTCTTTAATGACATGGTGTTCCTTTCGACAGGAGGCACGAGAGAAGAAAACGTTCGCCGAACACTTTCGGCAACACCAGGCATCCCGCCCCGTTATCGCAGCTGAAGAATTCTCTCGCCAATGTGGTGCTGACGTTTCTCCCGATATCGCGAACCGCGTAAGGCGCATTCTTGCCGAGGTTGGTGTCACTTGGATTTTGCCATCAGATGCGGCTGACGCATTCCATTCGGACGGCATTTACGCTGATGATCATCTGGAAGCTGACTTGGGCTACCATTTGGATTCACTCGCTTTCATCGAGCTTGAGGCGCGCCTGGAAGATGAATTTGGCGTTCGCCTTGTCGCGATAGAACATGACGGACCAGTGACGGTGCGCGATATCGTATTGGTTGTGAAACGAAGTCTGAACATATAGTGGGTAGCTCCGGTTGCTCGTCAACCGGAGTTGCGCAGCAACAGGAGGCCGCGTTCAGAACGAGATACGTTTTACCTCTCGTCGCTCCGCGACCCCGGTTGACGAGCAACCGGGGCTACCCCGCTTGTCCGTCCCTGTTTTTTCGGTCTCCGTTATACACACTGCCGGGCAAGCCGGCAGTGGCACGCAACTAACCAAAAACGGGGACTGTCCCCGTTTTCCCGAACCGCACACGCTCACTGAAACAATTGGTCCCGCGGCGGTTCTAGGCAGATCGGACCTTCTGTGCGGGCGTTGTTGACGGCGGTCGAGACCTGTCTCCACTTCCACTCGGCGGGCTGCGTCGGTCGGAGCAATTCCTCTGCTCTCGCCATGCTTTCCAATTGAGGATCGAGCCATTCTTCGTAATGTTCCGGCTCCATAATGATCGGCATTCTCTCGTGCAGATGCTTGATCGCCTCGTCCGCGGCGGTCGTGAGAATCGTGCATGTCTCGACGACCTCTTGCTCGGGACTGATCCAACGCTCCCACAGACCGGCGAAGGCGAACAACGACTGCTCGCCCCGCGCGATGAGATACGGCTGCTTCGTTTTCTTGTCGATCGTTTCCCATTCGTAAAATCCGCTCGCGGGAATAAGACAACGACGATGCCGAAAGGCTTCGCGAAACGAAGGCTTCTCGGCGACGGTCTCGGAGCGGGCGTTGATCAGCGAAGCTGCCCGCGTTCGGTCGCGCGACCACGACGGTAACAACCCCCAATGCACCATCTGCCATTCACGAGCAGCGTTTGCCGTCGTCACACGCACGATGGGAATCAATTGCGTTGGCGCGATGTTATACCGAGGCGACCACTCGGGCCGAATCGATAGTCCAAACGTTTCGGCGATCTGTTCGGGCGTAGCATTGAGAGTAAAACGTCCACACATGAAAGATCCTTTTCGTGTTGTGATCGATGATGCCCCGTTTATCATACTCGATCCGTCTCTACCAGCACGTTGAAAATGAGGGATGATCAATTTTTGTGTGCCACGGGGGGCTTGTCCATCCGTGTTTTCCGATGCCTCACAAGCTCACTGCAGGACAAACCGGCAGTGCCACCCATTTTTCAACGCGCTGCTACGCGGCCTTCGCCACCGTAGATTTCCCGGGGCGCATTTGTCATGATGTCCAACTGGATATTGATGATTCTGTGTCGCCCCTTCTTTCAATCATCTGGGTAGTCTCCCATACATGTTTGATTCTTACGAATCGTTTCAGGGTGGAGTTTTTCACGCTTCGGTGCCCGAAGGCCGGGCCGGTGCCTCCATTTACCTGACGCATTCGGAGATTGTTGCAAAAACGCAGCCGGAGGGTGAGCAGACATTTTCGATACGCCTGAGTGAATGCCAACTCGATCTGGGGGGAGCGTCGGGACGCATGCTGTTCTGCCGGACGCCCGATCGCAGCCTCACGATTTTCTGCGAAGAAAAAGGCTTTGCACAAGCCCTTCATCAAGACGCGATGGGGACTCTGTCCGAACAGCTATCGAACCTGTGCATGACTCAGCGCCGATCGGAAAATCAATTCCGGTTCTGGGTGATGGCTTCCGCCGTGTTACTGGTGGTCCTTTGCGTTGGCGGTTACTACGGCGTGCTGGCAGCGAGCCGTGCAGCCGTGCACGCGCTGCCGATCAGTGTCGACGAAAAGATCGGCACGATTGCCATGCAGTCGATGGACCTGGAAGAGCCGCTCGATGAAGAACATCCCGCGAACCAACTCGTCGCGGGAATCGTCGATCGACTCAAGCCTCACGCGGCAATTCGTGAGATGGATTTTAACGTCGTGGTCGTCGAGAGCGACGAGGTGAATGCGTTCGCGCTCCCCGGAGGCGAGATCGTCGTCTACACCGGTTTGATCGAACAGGCCGAATCCGCCGAGCAGATCGCCGGGGTCATTGCGCATGAAATGTCACATGCCACGTTGCGACACGGGCTGCAGAGCGTCAGCCAGTCGCTCGGCATCATCGCGGCGATACAGATTATGATCGGCGACGTGGGAGGTCTTCTGGCACTCGGGTCTGAGCTGGCGCAAGAATCGATTTTGACCGGTTACAGCCGCGGTGCGGAAACCGAAGCCGATCTGGAGGGGGCGCGCATGCTGCATGCGGCCCACATCGATCCCAAGTCGATGGCGGAATTTTTCGAGTTGCTCAAGGAGCAGCAGGGAGACATTCCGGGGGTCATCGCCTGGATCAGCACGCACCCGCAACATGCGCAGCGCATTGAAAATATTATCAACTATGAAAAAACGTTGCCGAAGGTAGAATACCATTTGCTCGATCTGGATCTGTCGGCGGCACAACAGGCGTTAAAGTAAACGGCCCCGTTTTCCTTGTGCAGAAAAACTCGGAATTGAACCCGAGGGTTTTCTGCGGGTTAAAAAAGGAGTCTCCCGTGGATGTCGAGATACGCAACCGTCCCTCGTTTGCCAACATGCTTGTATCGCTGGACCCCGACGACAGCATCATCGCCGAAGCCGACGCCATGGCCAGTATGAGCGCCGACGTTCAAATGAGCACGCGCTGGAATGGGGGCATGATGCGCGCGATCGCCCGCCGGATTCTGGGAGGAGAATCGTTGTTCGTCAACGAGTTCACTGCGGAGTCTGCCGGGGAAGTGGTTCTGACGCAGCCTTTTCCGGGAGACATCGTCTGCCTCGAACTCAAGGGGAACACGATGTACCTGCAGCCGGGAGCCTTCATCGCCTGCGAGCCGGGGGTGACATTGGGGGTCGGCTGGGCCGGTGTTCGCAGCTTTATTTCGGGTGAAGGTTTGTTCCGGCTGAAGGTCTCTGGCCATGGGCGAATCTGGTTCGGTGCCTATGGAGCGATCTTCACCCGCGAAGTGGAAGGGGAATACATCGTCGATACCGGCCATCTGGTCGCCTACGAACCGACCGTGGCCATTCGTGTGGGGCTGGCGGGAGGCATCTTCTCCAGTTTCTTCAGCGGCGAAGGGGTCATCACGCGCGTCAAGGGACAGGGAAAAATCTACATGCAATCGCGCTCCTTCGGCGGCCTGGCGGCTTGGACCAACGCCCATTTGTAAAACGGGTTCACAGTCGCATAAGTCTTTGAGATCAAGAATTGACGGAGAGGAAGGGCTCGAACATGAAACACGAAATTCTATGCAGACCTGCAGCGACTGCTGTTCGGTTTTCGCTCGATGCGGAGGAATCGTTAACCTGCGAAGTCGGTGCGATGATCGCCATGACGTCGGGACTTCACGTCGAGACGACGTCAAGAAAACGGGGGGGAGGAGGGGGGTTGATGAAAGGGCTCAAACGGATGTTGTCCGGCGAGAGCTTTTTTCTCAATCACTTCACCGCCGAGAAACCCGATCAATCGCTCTTGATCGGACCGACCATGCTCGGTGATTGCATCCACCACGCGATGCGCGGCGGAACGATGATCGTGCAGGGCTCGAGTTGGATGGCCTCCTCGAGCGATATCGAAATCGATACGACATGGCAAGGGTTCACGTCGGCCCTGTTCAGCGGCGAATCGATGTTCTGGGTGAAATGCAGCGGCGACGGCGATCTGTTTCTGAGCAGCTACGGGGCAATTTACGCCGTCGAAGTGGACGGTGCCTACACCGTCGACACCGGACACATCGTCGCCTTCGAAGATACGCTTCAATTCAAATTGGGGAAGGCGGGCAAAAGCCTGATCGGCAGCTTTCTCGGCGGAGAAGGGCTGGTCTGTAAATTTCAGGGACAGGGAACCTTGTACTGTCAGAGTCATAATCCCCCCTCACTCGGAAAATTGCTCGGCCCCAAGCTCAAACCGAAATAATCCCGACATTCATCACACCGAAATAAACGAGACATACCGTAGACGACCGCGATTGTGCCGAAGGGAATTTCATCATGTCGACCGGACTGAACTACGAGATCCAAATGCGGCCTGATTTCTCGATGCTCAAAGTCAATCTGCAGCAAGGGGAAAAGGTGTTCGCCGAGCCTTCGGCGATGGCTTCGATGTCTCCCAGCCTGACGCTGAAGGCCGGGATGAAGGGGGGCGCTCTCAAATCGTTAGGGCGATTGATGGGAGGCGAGAGTCTGATCATCAATACCTTCACCGCCGCCGACGGACCGGGCGAGGTCGTGTTCGCTCCCGGACATTTGGGCGACACACAGCATTATCGTTTGACGGGGGGATCGCTGATGCTGCAGCGCGGAGCCTACATGGCCAACAGCGAAGGGGTCGAAGTGACCGGCAAATGGCAAGGAGCCAAAGGCTTCTTCAGCGGCGAAGGATTGGTGCTGCTCAAAGCGAGCGGCACCGGCGATATCTTCTTTAATTCGTATGGCGCGATTCTCGAAATCGACGTCGCCGATGATTACATCGTCGATACCGGATTTATCGTCGCTTTCGAAGATACCTTGCAATATAAAGTCACCACGCTGCCGGGCCTGCGCGGCGGCGGCTTCAAACGCCTCTTCTTCAGCGGCGAAGGCCTCGTCTGCCGTTTCTCGGGCCAGGGCCGAGTCTGGGTTCAGACCCGCTACGTAAGCCCGTACCTCTCGTGGATCCACCAGTTCCGCCCCTCGAAGAAAAAATGAGGGAAAAATTAAAGGGGACTGTCCCCGTTTTTGTGCTCTTAAACGACCTGCTATGGCGTAAGCTGATGTTCGCCGTCGGCGAATTGGTCGTGGCAGGCGTTGCAGTTGGTGACCATTTTTTCGTAGTGGCCTCGGGCCGTCTTGTAATCCTTCGCTTTCGCCGCGCGGTACAATTCGCCTCCCAGGCCGCGCACATGAATGCTGTGCCGGTCCCAATCCGACTGTTCGTCTCCCGCATCGCGGATGAGCAGCAGGTTGCCCCCTTCGGCGAGAATCAATGCATCCGATTTGATCCCCTTCCATGCTTTGTTATCCGCCGGTTCCGCCTGCATCTGGGCACGCAGCCGCAAAAATGTCGGCTGGAAAACGTATTCCATAAACTCGTGCATATCGGGTTCGACGGGGGCGGCTTCCTGCTTCTCGGCATTGGCATTTCCGCGGGCGACAGGTGACGACGTCATCGACAACAACGAACAGGCCACAGCCAACAGACAACCGGCGGACAATACGACACCCAGAGACGTCTTCATGGTGATTGTTCCTCAGCGAAGAAGATAATTTTTACCGGCCCCGACCATCAGCAACCGGCTCTAATAGAGGATTGTAACAAGTCGGCGGTGCGTTGGCAGTGTTGCATCAACGGGCATCGAACCGGTGGCCACGGCGTATCCGGTATTTCACGTTGCGCACCCAGTAAATTCTCCGTCGCCGATTGATCCCCCTCGCATATTGGATACAATCGGCAGCGGAGTTTCTCATGATACGCATCCCGCCGATTATGTTCGTCGTTTCGTTGTGTGCGGTCGTGTTGTCATCGACTTGGGCCGACGGACGAACGCGACCCAATATTGTCTTACTCGTCAGCGACGATCAACGGCCGGATACGATTCATGCACTGGGAAATGACGTCATCCGTACGCCGCATCTCGATCGGCTGGTTGCCGAGGGTTGCAGCTTCACCCGCGCAACCTGTTCGAATCCGATTTGCACTCCCAGCCGGGCGGAGATTCTGACTGGTTGTTCGAGCCTGCGAAACGGAGTTCACGATTTTGGAGGGAAGATCGATCCCGAACTTCCCCTGATGCCCCGGTGGTTTGCCGATGCGGGTTACGCCACATGGTACGTCGGAAAGTGGCATAACGACGGTGTTCCCACGAAGCGCGGATACGATCACACAAACGGCTTGTTTCGCGGAGGCGGAGGGAAATTCTATAAGCCTCAGGTCGACTGGTCGGGCCGAGACGTAACCGGTTACGTCGGCTGGATCTTTCAGTCGGACAACGGCGACATGTTTCCCGATCGCGGCGTAGGGCTGACTCCCGAGATCAGTTCCCATTTTGCCGAGGCGGCGATCGAGTTCATCGATTCTGCTGACGAACGTCCCTTTTTTCTGCACGTCAATTTCACGGCACCACACGATCCGTTGCTGCTTCCTCCGGGTTATGAAGACGCCTATCGACCCGATGACATACCGCTCCCCGACAATTTTCTCGCAGAGCATCCGTTCGATCACGGCAACTTCAAGGGTCGAGACGAACTGTTATTTGATTTCCCGCGCACGTCCACCGAAACGCGCCGTGAAATAGCGCGTATTACGCTGTCCTTACGCATCTCGACGAGCAGGTCGGCCGCATCATCGATGCCCTGCGTGACGCCGGTAAGATCGAGAACACGATCATCGTTTACACCAGCGATCACGGTCTGGCTCTGGGAAGTCATGGGCTGCGTGGCAAGCAGAACATGTACGAGCACACGATCGGCGTCCCCTTGATCATGAGTGGACCCGGCATTGCAAAAAACGAACGTCGGTCGGCCCAATGTTATCTGCGCGATCTTTTTCCGACATTTTGTTCGCTCGCCGGAATCGATGGCCCCGGTGACGCCATTGATGGTCGCAGTCTGCAACCGGTGCTGGAGGGAACGGTCGATGAAATCCATCCGTTTGTCGTCGGCTGTTTTCGCGATTCGCAACGGATGATCCGTACGACGGAATGGAAATTCATCGACTATCCGCAGGTGAACCGACGACAGTTGTTCCGGCTGAATGTCGATCCCCTGGAACTTCGCGATTTGTCGGAAGAAACACGCCACGCCTCGATTCGAGATCAATTGTCGGTCGATCTGAACAACTGGTTGACATTACACGGTGATTCACTGACAACGAAAGACAACCCATGACGAACCGACGCGACGCCCTTAAAATTCTGGGCGGTACTCTCGCCGCAACGTTCATCTCTTCAGAACGATCGAAGGCCGACGAAGAACCGAAACCCATTCGCGTCGGCATCATCGGCCTCGATACGTCGCATGTGTCGGTCTTCACGAAATATCTCAATCGAGATAACAGCAACGAACCGTCCATTGACGGAGTAAAAGTCGTTGCGGCGTATCCGGCGGGGAATCCCGATTTCCCGTTGAGCATCAATCGCGTCGAAGGGTTCACGAACGAAGTCCGCGAACTCGGCGTCACCATCGTCGATTCGATCGATGAACTTCTGCCGCTGGTCGATGTGGTTATGCTCGAAAGCGTCGACGGAACGCAGCATCTCGCCCAGGCCCGGCCTGTTTTCGCGGCTCAGAAGCCGATGTTTATCGACAAGCCGCTTGCCGCTTCACTCGCCGATGTTCTCGAGATCGCCGCGCTGGGCAAGGAGTTCGATACGCCGTGGTTCACCGCGTCATCGAGTCGATTCACCGGGGGGTATCCTGAACTCCGAAACAACGACGAGATTGGTGAAATCCTTGGTTGCGACACTTACAGTCAGGCCCGTGCAGCGATCGGACACCCCGATCTCTTTTGGTACGGCGTGCATGGCGTCGATCTGCTCTACTCGCTCATGGGGACAGGTTGCCGCTCCGTCACGGCTGTGCAGACCGAGTACACCGAACAGGTGACCGGCACATGGGACAAAGGGCGTGTGGGAACCTACCGGGCGATCCGCGAACATACCGGAAAAACCGGACTGGGAGCGACCCTCTTCGGTACAAAGGGAATCGCACACGTCAACAATTACTACAACTATTACCCGCTGATGACGGCGATCGTCGATTTCTTTCGCACGAAAACGTCTCCTGTCCCCGAGGATGAAATGGTCGAGGTCTTCGCCTATATGGAAGCCGCCGAAGAGAGCAAACGACAAGGAGGTAACCCGGTCGCGATCTCGGCAGTGATGGAACGGGCGCGACGGCGAGATTGATGCAGCAGTTTTCTTCGAGGAGCATCGGTCTGTTGTTGTCGCGTTATTTCGTCGACGGTGTCGAATTCAGCCACACGCCGAAGATTAATAAGAGGCCGATCAGCAGAAACCGCAAGTGGCTGAGTTCGAAGGGAAGCTGCTGACTTTGCCAGGCAAGATTTCGCAAACCTTCGTTCATCACACCGATGATGAAGACCCCCCACATCGAACCGAAGATCGAACTGAATCCCCCTTCAACCTTCGTACCTCCCAGCACGACGGCGACAATCACTTCGAGTTCGAGACCGGAGAGCATCCCGGCGTTCACCGAACCGTTACGAGCCGTGAAGCAGAGCGCGGCGAAAAATGTCACGAACCCCATCATTGCATAGGTTTGTATCAGCCGTGAATTGACGGCGATCCCGGCATAGCGGGCGGCGACGCGGTTGCCGCCGACGACGGTGAGTTCGCGATACCATCGCGAACGTTTCAAGTATGTTCCCCCGAGCAGAATTCCGACGACGGCGAGAATGACCGCTCCGGGCCATTCGCCGCACCAGGCGTAACCCGGCACATCCCAGAAGGGGGCCAGTTCCTGATCGCCGAGCACCACGTAACAGAGCCCGCGAAATAAAATCATCGTGCCGAGTGTGGCGATGATCGGCGGAATATCGCAGAGCGCGACGAGGGCTCCGTTCGCGGTCCCCAGTCCGATCGCGGCCAGCAAACCCGTCGGAACGGCGAACCACCAGAACGACGGTCCCGCCGAAAAGTTCGCCATGATCGCAGCGACCAGCGTGACAGACGAACCGATCGAGAGATCGATTCCCGCCGTCGTCATCACCATCGTCATCCCGAGAGCGAGAAACAACAGCGGAGCCGATTGCGACAGCAGATCGGTCAGATAGTAGCGAAAGTGTTCGCTCCATTCGCTCCAGGTCGCGAACGATTGTTCGTCGGCGAGCGAGAACAACACGAGTTCCGCGATGAGAATCAGGGGGAGTACGACATGTCTCATGCCAGTTCTTCCAGCATTTTATGGGAGCGATGCAGGGCACAATCGATGCCGATAACCAGGAGAATCAATCCGCCGCGAATGACATCCTGATAATAGGGATTCACACCGGCGTAGACGAGCAATTCGCCGATCTCGTAAAGCAGAGAGGCACCAAGAATTGTTCCCCAGACCGACCCTTCTCCACCGAAGATATTGGTACCGCCAAGCACGATCGCACCGATGACGTCGAGTTCGAAATGTCGACCGAGCCGTGCGGGTTCGATCACCTGCAATCGCGTCACGTACACAAGCGACGCCAGGCCGAGGTAAATTCCTTGCACAAAAAACGCCGATTGCAGAATGCGACCGGGATCGACGCCATTCAACCGGCACACTTCCCGCGAACAACCGATCGCCCGCCACAACCGAGGACGTTTTCCGCATCGTTCCCAGATCACCGCCGACACAATTCCCAGAAATAGAATCCAGCCGGCGTAACGTTTGCCCGGTGCGTGATACGCCTCGTCCTGCACGGCAAGACTTTCGCCAAGACCACTTGCCGCGAGACTCGCGAGTATCAGCGCGAGGCCGCGATAAATGGCAAGCCCCCCCAGCGTAATAATGATCGCCGGCAATTTGAGCCAGCGCACCGCGTACCCGTTGACGAGCGACAGTCCGCCACAGAGACCGAAGCAGGCGAGCCAGCACCAGAGCGGCGCCACGCCGCGAAACGCCAGGCAGGCGAACAGCGTTCCGCTGACGGCGAGAATCGATCCGATCGACAAATCGATCGCTCCGCACACGATGACACTTGTTAATCCCAGACCGGCGAGCATCACCGGTGCCACTTCAGAACCGGCCCGTCGCAGCACCAGCGAAAACGAACTCCCCTCACGCAGTAACCCGTAGATCGCGGCCAGGCAGGCGGCATTGGCAACGATCAAAAACATCAGACGCTGTCGCAACGACTTGCTCATGCACTCTTCCTGTCAAAACGCCGACAATGAACACTGCTTTTCAGCGCGGCTGACTGTTTACAACTTTCTTCTCTGACTCTCGACTGTGGATTTTAGACCCAGGACCGGCATACAACCCCGATGCCGCGAGAATGACGTTCTGTTCGGTTCGCTGGTCCCCCGTCAATTCGACGTCGATTCGTCCGCGATTCATGACGAGAATGCGATCGGCCAACGAGAGGACTTCGAGCCAGTCGCTTGAAATGAGCAAGACGCCGCGACCGCGCGCGGCAAACCGGCGCAGATCGTTATGAATCTGCAATTTGGCGCCGACATCAACGCCTCGCGTCGGTTCATCGACGATCAACAACTCGGGATCGGTTTCCAGCCAGCGTGCGAGCAGGGCCTTCTGCTGATTTCCGCCGCTGAGAGTACCGATCGCCTGTTGGGCGTTTTGCGCACGGATATCGTAGGTGGCCATCGCATGTGCCACCCCCTGACGTTCGGCTTTCTGATGGATGATCCCCCATCGCGTCAACCGATCGAGCATCGCGAGGCTGATATTTCGTTCGACCGAATGGTCGAGAACCAGCCCTTGTCGCTTTCGTTCTTCGGGAACAAACGCCAACCCGGCCTGCAACGCCTGACGAGGATGAGTCGGACGCCACGCCGATTTCTTCCAGCGTATTTCGCCGCTGTCGTGTGAATACAATCGATAGATGCACCGAGCCAGTTCCGAACGTCCCGCCCCGACGAGGCCGGTCAGTCCGACGATTTCCCCGGCGTGAATGCGAAACGAAATCTCCTCGAACATACCGTGACGAGAGACACGGTCGAGTTCCAGAATCGCAGCATCGTCAGCGACCGCGAGCGGTTGAGCCGATGAAGAACCGGCAACATCCTTGACCCGCTCGGTCGGCATACCGAGCATCTCCGACACGAGTTTCGCACCAGTCATATCGCGAGTCGCGTGTACGCCGACCAATGCCCCATCGCGGAGCACGGCAACGCGATCGGTCAGCGAGAGAATCTCGTCGAGGCGATGCGTGACGTAGATCATGGCGATACCCTGATCGCGAAGCATTCTCAACCGGTCGAGCAGACGTTTGACTTCCGGTTCGCTCAAACTCGCCGTCGGTTCGTCGAGAATCACGAATTTCGCCGACCGCGATAATGCGACGGCAAGATTCGTTTCCTGTTTTTCGGCCGTCGAAAGTTCGATGAACCGCCGCCGAGAATCGATATCGAGACCGAACTCGTTCAACACGATTGAGGCGCGTTCGAAGAGGCGGTTCCAATCGACTGTCCCCCATCGCGTTCGTGGCCACGGCTCGCCGAGAAACATATTCTCGGCGACGCTCAACTGGCCTGCGTATTCGAGTTCCTGGTGCAGCGTCGAGATGCCCGATTCCAGGGCGTCGCGCGGTGAATCGAAAACCACCGGCGAACCTTGCCAGACGATCTCCCCTTGCGACGGTTTGAGCACACCGCTGAGAAGTTTGATCAGCGTCGATTTGCCCGCTCCGTTTTCACCGATGAGCCCCAGAATTTCGCCGGACGCCAACGTCAGATCGAGCGGCTTGAGGGCTTCGTGTTGTCCGAACGTCTTACCCAGCGATGCCAGCGTCAGCAACGGAGAAGCGGTTTCTCGCTCGGCCTGCGTTCGATCGTGATTCAGGGAAGTGCCGGATTCCACAAATTTGCGTTCCTGTGTCATCGTTGGCGGCCGAAACCGATTCCACCATCAAAACTGTTGTTCCGCCACTTCAATGGCTTTCAGAAGCCCCTGGGCCTTGGTGAGCGTCTCTTGAAATTCCGACGCCGGAACGCTGTCGGCGACAATGCCCGCACCGGCCTGAACGTACGCCGTCTGACCTTTCATCACTAACGTTCGCAGTGCGATGCAGGTATCCATGTTACCGGTGAAGTCGAGATATCCGACAGCCCCCGCGTACGGGCCGCGGCGATGCGGTTCGAGTTCGTCGATGATTTCCATCGCGCGGACTTTAGGAGCCCCCGAGACCGTCCCCGCCGGCAAACCGGCACGCAAGGCGTCGAGAGCCGTGCATTCGGGTTTGAGTTTCCCCATCACATTCGATGTAATATGCATCACGTGACTGTAGCGTTCGACGACCATGACATCGCTGAGCCGTACCGAACCGAATTGTGCCACACGGCCAACGTCATTGCGGGCCAGATCGATAAGCATCACATGTTCGGCACGTTCTTTAGGATCGGCGAGCAGTTCATCGGCCAGCGTGCGATCCTCTTCGGGAGTTTGTCCCCGTTTTCGCGTTCCCGCGAGCGGACGAATCGTTACTTCGCGATCTTCCACCCGCACCATAATCTCCGGCGAACTTCCGACGAGGTTAACGGCCGGCGTACGGACCAGAAACATGAACGGACTCGGATTAACAACCCGCAGCGCCCGATAGATGTCGAGAGCTCGCGCACGCGTCTCCAGTTTCAAGCGTTGGCTGATGACAACCTGAAACACATCTCCCGCCGAGATATAGTCTTTGCAGCGCTCGACCGCGGTTTCGAATTCGGCTTGCGTAAAGTTCGACGTCGTCGACAATCGCGACGGTTCTTTCAACGAACCCATATCGGTCATTTGCAGGTCGGCGGTCCCCTGTTGCAGTTGCTGACACAGGTCGTCGACGTTACGGCAAGCGTTGTCGTATTCCCGTCGCAGAGCATCGCCGGTCTTGCCGCGAACGCGGGCCATCGCAATTACTAGCACGGTCTTATTGATCTGATCGAAGATCACCATGCGGTCGTATAACGCGAACGACAAGTCGGGGATCTGGCGGTCGTCCGTCGGAGGATTCGGAAGGTTTTCGGTATAGCGAACAATATCGTAACCGGCAAAACCGACCGCCCCGCCGCAGAACCTTGGCAAACCCGGAACGGTCGCAGCCGAATAACGTTTCATGAGTTGTTCGAGTTCGTCGATCGGATCGGCCGATTCGTATCGGGTCACCGTTGCGTCTTCCGTCAGCACGATCTGGTGCCCATACGCTTCGAGCTGCAAAAACGGATTCGACCCGAGAAAGCTGTACCGGCCGATTTTTTCGCCCCCGACAACGCTTTCGAACAGAAACGAACAATCCCCCTGCTGGATCTTGCAATAAGCACTGACAGGCGTCAGCGTATCGCCCACCAGCTGCCGATACACGGGCACCAGATCGACGCCGGAGGCGAGCGATTCAAACGTCGAAACATCGGGGAAATATCGTATCATGGTCTTGGGAGAGTTCATACTGAGTAGGGGACCGTCGAATTCAATATAACACTTTGACGAAGCGGGAGCGAATGGTCTCACTCTACGCCGTCGGAAAATCTGATCGACGTCGCCTGTCGAGACAGGTGAGAGGTTTTAGACACCTTATCGGTTCGCGAGAACCAGAAAAGTCATCTCGCAAAAATGACGTCGCATCGGGAACGAAAACGTCTCGATTTCGGATGAGAAACTCAGGTCTGCCGACGCGCGAACAAATCGGCAATCGTTGCTATCAAGCATAATAGCCATCGATTGTTACGTCGAGAAGCCAAGAGGGGCGATCCTTGACACACCCTTGCCGACAGCTAGAATGAACCTGCCTTTTCACGGGAATTCGATGTGACATGCAATGCGTTCTGTCGAAGGTCGTTTTTCGCTCGGAAGGAACGCCGTCGAAGAGGAGGAATCGTGGAAAAACCGGGTCCATCAGACGATAAAAACCGCTGGAAATTTACATTCGACGAGGTGTCGATCACGCAGAGGAATCGGCGGATATGAAAAAATGTCGGCGCTGCTCAAAACCAGCGACCTTACACATCACCGAAATCGTCAATAGCGAGGTGCAGACTCTTCATCTTTGTGAAGGATGTGCACAATCGTATTTGAGCCAGCAGGATCAACCCGATCCGGATGAGATGTCCCCCGCCGCCGCAAAACTGATCGAAGGGGCCGATCTCGACGAACTCGATCATATCGTCTGCCCCAATTGCGGCATCTCGTTTCGCGAATTTCGGAGCCAGGGTCGGTTAGGTTGCCCTCACGACTATATCGCGTTCGAGGCCGAATTGATGCCTTTGCTCGAAAACATTCATGGTGCGACTCAGCATTGCGGCAAATGCCCCAAACGGGCTCCCGATTCGAGCCAGCGGCAATACGAGTTGATCAAACTCCGAAACGAATTGCGGTCGCTCGTCGAAGGTGAAAAATACGAAGATGCCGCCCGCCTGCGCGATCAGATTCAATCGCTCGAAGTGGAGTTGGCCGAAGATCAACCGGAAGCGAACGACAAGGACGACGACTAACCGACTTCATTCCAACCGGCAGACCGGACGAATTTCGACCAAAACGCTTTATTTGCGACCAAACATCAAGGAACGAGAAACGTGGATTTGGAAACGCTCACCCATAAGAGCGGAGAGTGGCTCAAAGGTCAGGGGCCGGAATCCGACATTGTGATTTCGAGCCGGATTCGCCTGGCCCGCAATCTGGCGCAGTATCCGTTTCTCAGCCGGGCCGATGACCGCGTACGCGTCGAGATCGAAGAAAGCCTCGGCCAGAAACTGATCGACTTGCCGCTCAAGAAGCCCCTCTCGTATTTCAAAGTCCACACACTGGAAAACATCGACCGGCAGCTTCTCGTCGAACGTCAGCTGATCAGTCGCGAACTCTCGGATAATCACGGTTCGCGGGGCGTCGTGCTCAGCGACGAAGAAAACGTGAGCATCATGGTCAACGAAGAAGACCATCTGCGGATGCAGGTTATCCACAGCGGTCTGGCTCTCGACGAATGCTGGAACGAGATCGACCGCATCGACGACCTGATTGAATCGGAAGTGACATACGCCTTCAGCCAGCAACTGGGCTACCTGACCGCCTGCCCTACGAATGTCGGTACGGGAATTCGCGTGAGTGTCATGCTGCATCTCCCCGCTTTAGTCGTCACCAAAGAAATTCAAAAGGTGTTTCAGGCGTTGCACAAGATCAGTCTGGCGGTCCGCGGCCTGTACGGCGAAGGAAGCCAGGCAATGGGAGATTTTTACCAGATCTCCAATCAGGTGACGCTCGGCAAGACCGAAGAGCAGCTGATCCAGCAGGTGAAGGAAGTCGTGCCGCGAATCATTTTTTACGAGAGACAGGCCCGCACCGCGCTGGTTAAAGACAATCGCGAAGGCTTGCACGATCAGATTTCGCGGGCGTATGGCATCCTGAAAAATGCGCAGACCATCAGCTCGGAAGAAACAATGCACCTGCTTTCGAGCGTGCGGATGGGTATCAATCTCGGGCTCATCGACGATCTGGAAATCCCGACCGTCAACGAACTCTTCATTCACACGCAACCTGCCCATTTGCAGAAAATCAAAGGGACGCCCCTCGAAAGCGGCGAGCGCAACGTCGCCCGCGCCTCGTATCTCAGGCAACGACTCAGCGGCCGACATCCCGGCGAAGTGAATTGATCTGCCAACGTACTCAATTCAATTCGACGAAAAAGTACCGATGCCTCATCCAGTCGGGACGAACGTGGCAGTGAGCCATCACATGCTGTAACGAATACCCCCCCTGTGGATGACTCAGCGGCATCGTCAGGTAAAACAACCCCCAGTCGTCGGGGCTGGCATTCGTGATTTTCGTGATCCGTCCTTCGAGTTCGATGTCGGTCACTTCTCCGCCGAATTGCCAGAGATCACCGTGCGTCGCCGTTTCGATCGCCAGCGTCGCGTCGAGCGTCAACGGCGGATAGTCATCGGTCACCAGCAACATCGATTTCAATTCTTCAACGGCAAGCGACAAATCGACATCGTTAGGAATACTGGCGTAAACCGATCCTTCTTCATAACTGCTCACGCGACGAAGTTCGTTTCGCGACGCGAGCCCTCCTTGCGCATAAACCTTCTTCGTCACGATCCCCGGGCTGATGGCCTGAAGCGCATGGGGAGCGTTCATCATCAGTCTCAGCGTATTACCCATTGAATTGCCGTCGAAAATCGTCAGATCCTTCCCGGGTTCGGGAACAGCCTGATAAAACGCACTATTGACGCCTTGATAACTTGGCAACTTTGCAGCCACATAGCCATCGGCCACACGCTGTCGCCACCGCAACAGTTCGGTTGAAAACAGGTAATAATTTCCTGCGTCGGCCTGCAATTCAGGAGATTTCACCACCAGGGCATCCAACGCCGGTAATAAAGCCGATTCCACGATGGCCAGATCGGCCAAGGCACCGAACCGGGCAATCGATTGCAGGTACGCGGCGTAAACCGTCGCGGCTTGTTCCGTATTCATGCGTCCGGCATCGGCCCGAATGAGAGCCGCGATTCCTTGCAAGGCGTCCGAGATGAAATTTTCATAGTCCGATGCCAGATTGTCGGCCATGGCCAGCGCATTTTCGGCACCAATCGTCGCTGCCGTAATGTCGAGTCCGAAACAGCGATTCGCCTCGAAATAGAGATGTTGCCAACGCTCGGAAAAATGATCGAGCCATTCGGGTCCGGACATCTTCCGACTGCCGACCTGCGGGTCGCTTCCCGATGCGATCGTTGCGGTTGCTTCCTGCAATTCCTTCAGGAGTTTCTTGAAGTCGGGGCTGCTTCGCTTTTGCTCTTTTTCAAGGTCGGCCACCGCCTGTTGACGGCGATATTCCGAAAAAATCGGCTGGACTTTGGAGTTGGCGGCGTTGATGTTGCTGCAGTGCGAGTTCGAAACCGCATCGGAATAGAGTACGGCGACGCTGTACACCGAATCGTTGATATCATCCATCAACGTTTCGGCGGCGTCGAAATTGTTTTTACGGATCAGCTGATCGACCTTCACGAGCTGCGCCTCGCCACGCCGGGCCACTTTGGCCAAAGGAGTCGTATTCGACAGTTGCTGAGCGATCTTGGGGACATTGCGATATTCGTTGAGGATCCGTTTCAGCCGTGTCGACATTAACATATGCCGGCTTCCCAGTTCCCATCCGCTTGGTTCACCGAGCAGCGACAAACGTCTCGACACGCGATCGAGATGCATAAGGGGAATGTGCGTCGTCCCCAGTTCCTCGGCGTCGATCTGCCCCAACTGATTCGACGCCATCATTTCTTCGAATTTCTTCAGCCGCTTTTCGGCTTCGATACAGACTTCTTCACCATGTTCGCGCAGCTTACTGCTGGCTCCGTCGTCTCGAACTTCCATCGCCAGCAGCGGCGATTCGGATAACGGACCGATTTCATCCGGCTTTTCGCGCTTCGACGATGAACGCCGTTTTCGGGAACCCGATTTCGACGTCGATGACGGCTTATCGTCGGCTTTCTCATCGTCCGCATCATCGGTCGACTTTGTTTGGTCGTCGGATGAAGACGATGCTTTCGTCTGTGCGATTGATGGAGTGCCGCACAGTCCGAATATCGAAAAGCACAACGCAACGGTGAGTAAGCGCCAAAGGATGTCTGTCATAGTCTCGATTCCCTGGAACTGGTTTTCTGACCCGCCTGATCACGGAATGTTCATCCATGATGACTCTGAAATACGCAGGGTCCAGCGGGTTATGAAACGGCTTGTAAAAGGTGTAGATAAAATCGTCGGCAAAAATTCTTCAGACGAGGGGGAACAGATTATTGCAACAGACCGGTGAATCGTCCTTTGAGAGGAGCACGCTGCGTCGTCATGGTATTGATCAATTCTCCCGAGACGATTTCTCCGGTGATCTGCTGATTTTCGACGGCGGTGATCTTCACGTCGGCCAGTTCGCCGGGAGGCGTATGCCAGGTCACACCAGAAAGAGCCCCCTCTGTATTTCCACTACGCGACGACGCGGCACCGGTTTCGTTCGCCGTCATCAGATAGACCTCTGCCTTGACGGTGGTTCCGATCAGCGATGCAGGATCGCGAGCCGAGACGTGCGCCTGCAGCATCGCCGAAGGGAGCGTTTCCTGCTGCGTATCGGGATAACTCTTCACCATGAGTACAGAGGAACGCTCACCGCTGAACGTCAGCAGCTGCGCCTGGCAGTCGGTCGTCTTTACGGGTTTTCCGACGTTGATCTCGATGAAATACGGACTCGGAGGGGCCGCTGTAGGAGTGGTCTGGATGGGAACCGGATCTGGAACGGCGACCGTTTCGGCCTTTTCCTCGGGACAGCCGCAGATCGTCAGCACCATCAAGGCACAGCCGAGAAGAACCCGACGGGGCTCGATGGCATAATGGCAAACAGGGACCATGGTGAGTCTCCTACAACAGATAAGTCGACAATGACAAGGGATGAGAACGCCGTTGATAAAAAACCGGTCTCGTAACCGCATGTGATAAGAATAAGCGGAACATGCCTTCAGATAGAAATGATACACCTGCTATTGAAACCAATTTCCCGTGGAAATCAAGCACAAGTTATCTCTCGACGACAATTCCTCACAAACTCGACCTCGTCTGAGGATCGCCAAAACACAAGCTGAACCGGGCAGATTGCCGAAATCCCCCCAATCAACGGCTCAGATGAGGCACGATCACCATTCATGTGTGATATCGTGAATTTAACAGGAATGTGACGCGATCTTCTCGCGAACGGCGACGAACCGGCTCTATTGCTCGGAGATGCTGAACAGCGAACTCGCCGTGCGAATGAAGATCTCACCGTCGGAAAATGCAGGCGTGGCGTTGGTCGGTTCGCCGAGTTCATTGGTGGAGACCGATTCGAACTTGTCGGGGTTCGGCAAGAACACGGTTGTCGTCCCCGACTGATTGGTTGCATACAGACGTCCGCCGGCAAGCACCAGCGATCCCCAATGGTCCCCCTCCAGGCGTTCTATCCAGACCTCTTTGCCGGTCAGCGGTTCAAGACATTCGGCGGTCCCCGGACCGGCGTTGGCGACGAACAGAAAATCGCCGACGATCACTCCCGAACCAATCCGCTGCGGCTGATTGTCGACGTTGTGCCACAAGCGATTCGATTCGGTGACATCGCCGGTCCCGCCGAGTTTGAATCCGAAGGCCGGGCCTTTGTACCCTCCCATCGCTACGCCGTATTCCCCCTTGACGATCGGCGACGCATAACACAAATCGCCACGTTCGCTTGTCATGCCGGAGACCGACCACAAGATGGCTCCGTCGTCGGGCTGATACGCAACGACGCGCGTCGGCATGCTGCAGAGAATCTGCGTCTGCCCGTCGACCTCGACAAGTATCGGCGTGCTCCACGAACCGACGAGCCGCCCGTTGGTATCGTTCGTTCCTCCCGGTTCGGGAGTTTGCCAGACGATGCTGCCATCTTCGAGGTTCAGCGAGACCATCGCCGCTTCGACGCCGGCACCGACATTGATAATCACGCGACCGTCATGCAGCACAGGTGATGTCCCGTAACCCCAGATGTGAAGCAGGTGAGGAATCTGCTGCGACCAGAGTTCGTTTCCTGCATAGTCGTAACAGAACACACCGGCATTGCCGTGATAGACGACAACCCGTTCGCCATCGGCAACGGGAGTCGACCCGGCATACGGATTCGTCTGATGCGTCACTTCTCCCTTTTCGAATTCGACGGCTTGATCCCACAACACTTCACCCGTTGCGCGGTCGCAACAGAATAAATGCCGCTTCGATCCTTCGTCGGTGGCATACGTCACGAACACTTTTCCGTGACTGACGATCGGGCTGCCGTTGCCGTTTCCTCCGAGTGCAATTTTCCATTTCACATTTTTTTCGCCCGACCATTCGACTGGGAACTCATCATCGGTCGCTATGCCGTCGCCATGAACCCCCCGAAAGGCGGGCCAATCGGCGGCATTAACTTGAACGGCAGTCACAAAGCACAAACAGACGCCGAACAAAACGAGAATGCGAGCGGAAGAAAGAAGTCGTGCCATCGGTATGTTCCTCCGAGTGAGAGACGAGCAGGTCATATCAACGCTATGAATTGTAACAAACGCTATCGAAACACTCACCCACAAAGACCATTTCGTTCAGCAGAGAGGGCCTCCGTGAAATGGTGGTCCCTCTGTTTTCCGGCCCAAAGGGCCAGAACTTCGTCTAGCCCGGTCCGCAGGGCCGGGGATAAGGCCACACGCAAACTCTGTTCAGGCCCAACGGGCCGACAGACATGGACCAGGCCCTTGCGGACCTGGCTATAGAAACGGCTGGCCCTTCGGGCCGGTAGACCACCACCATCTAACGGATGCACCCAGGTGTCTGGTTGGTGCATCCGTTAAATGGTAGTCCCTTCCGTTATGCCTCTTTAGCTGGCCTCACAGAGAGGCGGGATCGAGGTCGATGACTTCGGCTGAGAAGACCTCTTATCGCTGCGCGACCGGGACACGAAGCTGTCCCGGCTACACGGCGGGTGGCGGGGGCGCACCGCAGGTAGCCCCCGTATCAACAGCGTTTCATGAACGGGGGCTTCCGCTGCGCGGTGCGCCCCCGGCACCCTGAGTGGATTAACCGACGTTCGAACATTTTCAATTCACAACAGCCGAGCCAGAGCTTGCGGCAGAGGGGATTCGAACTTGAGAAGGTCTTTCGTTTGCGGGTGGTGGAATTGCAAGAAACTCGCATGCAGTGCCAGTCGGCGGGCGGGATTTGTTTGTGCCCCATATTTGCGATCGCCGACGATCGGACATTTCGCATCGGCCAGATGCACGCGGATTTGATTGCGCCGGCCAGTCTCGGGTGTCAGTTCGATCAACGCGCGGGTCGCCGATCGCTTCATCACCCGGTAATGGGTGACCGCAAGTCGTGTCCGCTCGCTGGGAGGAGCACTGTAGACCTTGAAGGGGCCACTCTCATCCAGGTGTGACCGCATCTCGCCGTGGTCAGCCGGGGGGTTTCCTTCCACGACGGCGAGGTAGCGTTTTTCGGTCTGGTGCCAATGGTCTTGCAGCGTCCGTTTCGCTTCCTCCCGCTTCGCAAACACCATCAGTCCGGACGTATCACGGTCCAACCGGTGGACGATCCACACCCGATCAGAACCAGGAGGTTCGCCTCGGCGTACGTAGTCTGTCAGAATTGCGTAAGCCGTTTTTTCCCGTTCGGTCTCGTTGGCCATGCTCAACAGCCCCTCGGGCTTCTCGATGACGATCAACGACGGATCCTCGAATAGGACCTCCATTCCCCGTGGAAACCGGGTTTCTGCACGGACCTTACTCGCGGCGAGAATCGAAACCTGATCCCCCGCCTGCAACAGGTGCTTGGAATGCGTGATTGCCTCACCGTTGACTTGAACCGAGCCGTACTTGAGCCATTGCCGAATCTTGGTTCTTTTTACCTCTGGTCGACAGGCAAACAGAAACGCCAGCAGTTCCGCAGGATGTTCGACCGTATGAAATGCGGGCATGACGAAATGAAGCCGTGAAATAGAATCCCGAAATGGCACGGCTGACACGACGAGCGTGACCATCCCGGTGAGATACCATGCGGAGCTTAATCGACGCCGGTCATGCTGCCAAGCATCACATACAGACGCGAGTTAAGTTCGTCTTCAATGAACCGGTTACGCGAAAACTTTGCTGTTATGGAGTGTCAACAGGAAGGCATGCCAAAGCATGCCCTCCAAGAACCGCCGCAGGGAATAAAAGAACCGGGCTCCACAGAAGTGAAGCCCGGTTCTGGTTGAGCGACAAGGGAGGACCGTCTGAGGGTCACCTCCGAATTCATAGATGACCTCGTGTCCCGTCGAACGGAACTCAGTCGGACAGTGATGCCACGACCGCGAGATCACCCAGAGATTAGAGCAATCCCTTGTCGTAGTTAACGATCACACGTCCGCCGCGCGACCAGACCGATACGGAGTATTTTCCGTAGTCATAAACGACTCGTTTGCCGTCCAGGCTACAGCGAACCCGTTCGCAACCGCAATTGGGTACGCAGATCTGCACGTAGACGCATGGCGGCTGCGCACAACGGTCACAACGATCTTTGCGCCAGCAGGGATCGCGAACCGCGACGATTTTCGGTACCGAACAGGGCGAAATGCGGCAGACGTCCTTATATTGGACGTTGTGATACAACGGTACCGCAGCCCCTGACGCCATGCCAGGATCGGCGGGCATGTAGGGATCGGGAATTGGTCCTTCGATCATCGGCCCGTCAAGTGGTGCCTGGGCCGAAGCTTCAGGACCAAGCAAAGGATCGGATTGACCGAAGAAGACCGGGGCTCCCAGAATCGGGCCGCCGAAATCACGTCCCGCGAGCAGAAAGTTTCTCTCTCCACCCATTAAACTGGCACTTGAAATAGCAAGCAGACACAACGTCCAAGTCGCTGTTTTTAACATCATGAATTCTCCTTCCCTGCGTAAACCGGACCTGAAAAGCATAGCCCGATTCTAACAGATCGTTTGAGCGGGGGGCAAATCTTGATTTTCCCATTCCCGAAGGTTATGGAAAGAATAACGAAGCCGTTCAATGAATTCTTATATGAAAACCCATTCATTCAACGGGTTCGCAGCTGACGAAATCAGGCAGAATTGTTTTTTGGCGATTCCTTCCTGTAGATAGTCGACCTATTGGTCTCTCTGATCGACCCGTGATCAGAAAGAAGGTTCGTTATTTTGTTGTAGAGAACTCGAATTCAATCGGCACGGCCCGTTGCAACCGTCGGGCGAAATTCCATCCCGGCCGGACTGCGTCATTTCATCGTTCTCCTACTTATATTATACGACTCAAAAGGGACGACGCGACCATTTTTTCTGGCCGCGATCTCGATTGATCCCTATCTCAACGGGTTTCTAAGGAACGCAACTCGTAGGTAAACTGCGGTCGGACGCACGACGATGAGAATTCCCCATACCGCATGAAATACTCCCGACAAGCCGTTTTTTTACCAAAATTCGTCTGGTGAAACTTTGCGGGCGATTCCGGCTATTGTCACCAGACCGCATAAAAAGATATGATTCTACTATTCGCGCAAACCTCCATCGCCTTCCCTAAGGCCGTGATATTCAATGAAGATTGGTAATGGAATGACGACTCGAGAGACGCGGTATACTTTGACGGCGATAGGACGAATGACGGTATTCCCGCTCGTGATCGTCCTTACGGGTAGCCTTCTCGGTTGTTCGGGATCGGCAAACACTCCGCCGGCCGAATCGACCGACAACTCACCCCCTAAAACCAAAGGATCATCGAAACAAGCATCCCCGTCCAAAAATGATGAAGCCATCGACGACGACACAACCGACGATTCGCACGTCCAAACCAAAGGCCAAAAATGGATCGGCGATATTCCCTACGACGTCTGGTTCGACAGTCCCCTTGAAATTGTAAATACCGAGGGGAACGTGGTCGCAAATGCAGAGACCGACAAGAACATGTCGGCGAACCCCGGCGATCCCGATTCCATTGGAGACAATGGATCGACCAGCCCGCCCGACAGTGCCTCGTCAACAGAGAGTTCCGGTCCGACCGACTGGGCAACGCTTCTTCCTCAAGAGATTATCGAAGCCGAGATCAAGAGCATTCGCAACGACTTGAACAACGGTTTGCAGTCGGTCTCGCAGTACAACGCACACTATAAAGAAATTGAAGTCGATGGCGCGGTCTTGGCGGCGATTGCCATGATCATACCGGATCATCCGGCAGAATTAACGTGGAAACCCAATGCGAAATACGTCCGCAGTTTGGGCCAGCAGATCAGCACAAACTCCACCGCGCTCGGCAAGAAATCCTTCGATGCCACAAAAGAACCGTTCGAGAAAGTCGTTTCGGTCCTGAGTGGCAATGAACCGGCGGGACTGGAGGATGTTCCCGAGACGGTTCCCTTCGCCGATACGATCTCGCGCGGCGAAATGATGAAGCGGATGCAGAAGTGCTACGACTGGATGCGAAAAAACGTGCCGGCGGAGAATGTTCTCATGGAGCAGGGAGAACGCATTCGGCACGAAGCCGCTCTGCTGGCGACTCTGGGAACCATCATCAACCTCGAAGGGTATACCTCGGCTGACGAAGAGCAATATCAACAGTATGCCCAATCGCTTATCGAGTCGTGTCAAACGGTCATCGATGCCGCCGGCAACGGTCAATTTGACGAGTATAGCAGCGCGCTCGATAAGATTTATAAAGCCTGTAACGACTGCCACGTCGATTACCGCGGCGAATAAGCGGTTCGCGATGCGACAATTTCAGTACGACGATTGCACCTTCGAAAGCAAAGCCCGATGAATTCGACTTGCGTGAATCATTTGTTATTCGCCGCCGCATTTTTTTTCTTGATGAATTCAACGCGGCCCGCGACCAGCGACGTTATCGAACTATCGACCGGACACAAGATACAAGGAGATGTGCTTAAGGAGCAGGGAGGGGAGCTGTTCGTCGATATCGGCATCGATATCGTTCGCGTACCGCTCGACAAAATCAAGAGCCGAGCGAAAACCGAAACCGAAGAAACGACGGCAACGACGGAAAAAAATCAGGGTATCTATCAGACCGCCCGATTGCCGAAAAAAAGCGTCGAGCAGTTGTCCGAACAGTTCGGCGAAGGAGTCGTGCTGATTCAGACACCGGGGGGTTTAGGTTCCGGTTTCATCATCAACAAACGAGGCTACTGCGTTACGAACTATCATGTGATCGAGCGTGAAACGCGCATCGCGGTCACCATTTTCCAGAAAAGTGACGACGGCGAATTTGTCCGACGGCGGATCGACGATGTGCAGATCATCGCCCTGAATCCATTTTTCGATCTGGCGCTTCTGCAGATTCCGACTCAGGACGATTTACCGTTTCGCCCGGTCTATATCGCCGAAGAAGTAGAACTGCGCGAAGGAGACGATGTCTTCGCCATCGGCAATCCGCTCGGACTCGAGCGTTCGGTCTCTAAGGGAATCATCAGCACACGGAACCGGAATTTCGAGGGAGTCGTCTATATTCAGACGACGACACAGATCAATCCCGGCAACAGCGGCGGACCATTGTTTAATTCGCGAGGCGAAGTGATCGGCGTCACCAACATGAAGTTACTGTTCGGCGAAGGGCTGGGATTCGCCATCCCTTCGTTTTATTTGAAACATTTTCTTTTGAACCGTGACGCCTTTGCCTTCGATAAGAATAACGACAACTCGGGTTTTCGGTATCTTCCGGCCCCCAAGCGCCGCAACCCGAACGCTCCGCCTGTTGAAGAGACGAGCCGGTGAACATCACCAGGAGCATAATCCCCAGTTAACACTAGAACTGGTTTCATAACCCGGTTGGCGACAGAATAATCATCCAAATTGTCCGGAATTATCCGCCGTCCAGAGGGTTATGAAACTGCTTGTAAGAAAAATGAAACCCCAGGCTTAACCGACGAGTATCTACAAGTAGTTTCATAACCCTCCGGACAGCCTAAGATCAGAGACACATGTTGACGCCGGCGGGAGTACGATTTCGGTTCTAACAGCCCGTTGAAAAATGGGTGGCACTGCCGGTTTGTCCGGCAGTGTGGTTGTGAGACACCGAAAAAACATGGGTGGACAATCCACCCGTGGCACACACAATTTGATCATCCCTCATTTTCAACGGGCTGCTAAGGTTCGACTTGTCGTGCGTTCAGTCGTGTTGAGGGATCGACAAATGCGAACCGGCAGAATGCAGGGGCATCGAATAACGCATTAGAAGAGATACTTACAACGTGAAGGAATGACAATGAGACACGGATTATTGCGGATATCTATGGGACTGCTCCTGCCGATCACCGGATTGCTCGCGCTGTCGGCAACCGTACATGGGGCCGATGTCGCATCGACCGAAAAACTGCTTCCCCCCAAGGTGCTGGTTTACTTTTCGATTCCCAGCGTCGAGCAGTTGAAGCAATCGTTTAATGAAGGAAGTTCCGGAAAGCTGTTCAGCGATCCCGAATTCGCCGAATTTGCGAGACAATTTGATGAGCCGATCAAGCAGTTCTCCGACCAGTTTGAAGAAAAGGTCGGCCTCAGCCTGGGTCAGGTGTTGAACATCCCGACCGGGGAAATCAGTCTTGCCGTTGTTGCGGGAGAAGGCTCCAGCCCCATCGGAGTCGTTGGCTTTTTCGATTTCGGCGATCACCGCGAAGAAATCGACAAGCTGCTGGCATTAGGCCGACAGGCCGCCGAAGACGACGGAGCAACCATTTCCACCACAGATGTCGACGGAACCGAAATCGTCAAGTTCTTTCCCAAAGATGGTGAGGAATCGGAAAACGGCGGTGATCCCGACAATTACCCCTGCTACTTCATCAAAGATTCGCTGATCGTGGTCTCGAATCATCAATCGTATCTCGAAGCAACGCTCACCCGGTGGGACGGTCAGCATGCTCGTACATTCGGCGATAACATCGAATACAAGTACATCATGTCACGCTGTGCGTCACGGGACGGTAACGCACTGATGAAATGGTACATCAATCCGATGAGCCTCGTGCAAACCATTATGACCATCGGAGCGGCACAGGAACCTGGTTTAGGCATGGCTATGGGCTTCATGCCGATTCTCGGACTCGATCGATTGAAAGGGATCGGCGGAGCCGTTCAGGGGCCGACCGATGAATTCGAGGCCGTAACACGTTCGTTTATGTTTGTCGATCTGCCGGCCCGCGGTGTGCTGGCGATGTTCCAGCTCAAGACGACCGAACTCACTCCTCCCAAGTGGGTTTCAGCAGATACATCGGCCTATTCGACATTTCAGTGGGACATCGAAGCGGCGTATGCCGCTGTCGAACAAATGGTCGATTCATTTCAGGGAGCCGGCGCACTCGATCGCCTCGTCGACCAGGCCGCGGCAGAAGGGCCGCAAATCCACCTCAAGAAAGACGTGCTCGACAAGCTGAGTGGCCAATTTCACATTATCAATGACGCGTCATTCGATGCCGACGCATCGGATATTTCGGAATTGCAAGGGATCGGCCAGTTTCTGCTCGCCATCGGCCTGACCGATCAGTCGGCCTTCGAATCGGTGGTGCAAAAAGCCATCGACCAGTCAGGAGGGTTCCCCGGCGAAACGCGCGATTTCAAAGGAACGACAATTTACGAAGGGGGGCCCGATTCCGGACAATCGTTCGCTTTTGCGATCACCCAGAATAACGTTTTCGTCACGAACGACGTGACAAAACTCGAAGCGGTCATCCGCGACGACCCCGATCAGAAAAGCCTCGCCGACAGCGATCAATACAAGCGGCTGGCCGAGAAGATGCCGCAGCAGACGGCAATGTTGAGCTACCAGCGACAGGATACTCAAATGGAAGCCGTTTACGAGATGTTTCGTTCGGGAACGTTTGCCCAATTGATGGGTGCCGCCGGAGAGAATCCGCTCCAGGCCATCGATTTCAGTCTGTTACCGGCGTTCGAATCGCTCAAGAAGTATCTCACCGTGTCCGGCGGTTATGCCGAAGCCGATGATCAAGGCGTTCTGTTCACCGGATTTCAACTGAAAAACGATAATCAGTAATTCTCGTAATCGCCGTCACACGCGATCTCATCGGTTCGATTGGTTCATCGATCGAACATTTCGAAACTCACACCACTCAGAGCGAAACTCGATTTCGTTCTGAGTGGTTTCGATTTACGGCATCGGCGTCGTTCGATACAGGGCTCGTCTTTCCCGGAAGAATAACATTCAATGGCGTGGTTGATCGAATACGGGGGATGGATTCTGCTGGCCGTCTGGGTTGTCACGCTCGGCCCGGGCTGGCTGACGTTCAGAAAACGCCTTTTGCACCGCATCACTGCGCCTCCCGATTCGAATTTCGACTGGCCGCTGGTAAGCATTGTTGTCCCGGCCCGCGATGAAGCGGGGCAGATCGAAACGACGCTGCGTTCATTACTCGCACTCAACTATCCCCGGTTCGAAATCATCGCCATCAACGACCGCTCGCAAGACGACACCGGCGTACTGATGGACAACGTCGCCAAAGACGATACCCGCATTCGGGTCGTACATGTCCGCGAACTTCCGTCGGGCTGGCTCGGAAAAAACCACGCCCTCGCTCTCGGTGCGCGTCAGGCTGCGGGAGAATTCATTCTCTTCACCGATGGCGACATCGTCTTTCAACCCGACATTCTCACGAGCACAATGGCTGTGATGCTCGAAAAGTCCTACGATCATCTCTGTCTGATTCCGCAACTCATCCCGGGTCGTTATCTCGAAAATTCTCTGGTGACGCAGTTCACGCTATTATTTTCCGCCGGTGTGCAACCGTGGCTGGTATCGAGTCCGATCAAGCGGTTTTATGCGGGGATTGGTGCCTTTAACCTCGTGAAGAAATCGTCGTACGAACAGTGCGGCGGACACGAAACGATCCGCATGGATATCCTCGACGACGTTAAACTCGGCAAGCTCTTTAAGCAAAATGGCTTTCGCCAGGAACTTCTCGTCCCCGGAGACGGCATCGCCGTCCGTTGGCAGACATCGGCGTGGGGTGTGATTCGCGGTCTCGAAAAAAATGCCTTCGCATCGGTGAATTATTCGCTCGTCACGCTGCTGTTATTTACCGTCGCGATCTTGATCATCGAAATTTTTCCCTACGTCGGCATGGTCGTCGTCGATGGACCCGCCCGCTGGGGTTACATTGCTACGCTGCTGTTTGCCCATACGTATTATGCCTGGGCAGGTCAGATGGCCCACGCCGACTGGCGCACCTTTCCCATGCTGCCGATTTCTCTCTTGGGAATGCTGTTCGCCTATTGGCGTTCGGCATTTATTGCACTTAAGAACGGCGGCGTTCGCTGGCGCGATACGTTTTATCCACTTGATGTTCTCCGTAAGAATCTGTACTGATCACGTGATGCACGATGGTGTTTTTGTGCGCTGTCGATCAGAATAAAATCGCATAGAACTGGTTTCATAACCCGGTTGGCGACTGAATAGACGTCCCAATGGTCCTGAAATACTCGGTGTCCAGAGGGTTATGAAACGGCTTGTTGCCAGTGACCGTCCGGAAAACCTTCAACGAGGAGCCCGCCATGATCTCGACCTCTTTACCTGTTCGATGGGCGTTCGCGATAGTGGTTGTCGCGCTGAGTCGTTCACCTCTGCTCGCCGCCGATGAAACCGCGGGACATCCCCGATTTCCTCTGTGGGAAGGGAAGGCCCCTTTCGCAACCGGCGACGAAGAAAAAGATACACCTACGCTGACCGTTTATGCTCCTGAGAAGTGCAACGGTTGTGCGGTCGTCGTCTTCCCCGGCGGGGGTTACGGCGGTCTTGCTCTCGGACACGAAGGAGACGAAATCGGTAAGTGGTACAACTCGTTCGGTGTGACGGCGTTCATCCTTCGGTATCGTCATGCTCCGGGATATCAGCATCCCGTGCCGTTGACTGACGCCCAACGGGCCGTCCGCTGGGTGCGAACCAACGCCGAGACATATCATCTCGATCCCGAGCGAATCGGCGTCATGGGTTTTTCGGCAGGAGGACATCTCGCATCGACGATCGGTACGCACTTCGACGCGGGAAACGCCGATGCGAAAGACCCGATCGATCGCGCCAGTTGCCGGCCTGATTTTCTGGTACTCTGTTATCCCGTGATATCACTGAATACCGATTACGTGCATAAAGGATCAAAACGAAATCTTCTCGGCGAAGACCCCGCACAAGAACTGGTTGACGATTTGAGCAATGACCTGCAAGTCACGAAGGAAACACCACCGACGTTCTTATTTCATACAAACGACGACACCGGTGTGGTTCCCGAGAACAGCATCCTCTTTTATATGGCACTGCGAAAATCAGGCGTCCCCGCCGAACTTCACATTTACGAGCCGGGACGGCATGGCGTGGGCCTGGCATCGAAAGACCCGATCCTCTCGAACTGGCCCGATCGACTGAAGGACTGGCTCACCCATCGGCAGTTCGTACCCCAATTGTAATGGCGTATTCGATGACGATTTGACATCATTCGTTAACCCTCAATTTTTTCCCTTGTAATCATGCCGCATCCCGCGTTGATGAGGGTCGATCACCGTCCCTGGCCTTTGCCGGATGGACGCTGGAACTGGCGGCAAAGCTGGTGCGATTTACTGTTCGCTCACTGGCCTGTCGCCACGTCGGCCATTCGTCACCTCGTACCTGCCGAACTCGATATCGATGAGTTCGACGGAACGTCCTGGATCGGGGTCGTACCGTTTCGCATGCAGGGAGTCGCGCCGAGGTTGCTCCCCGATCTGCCGTGGTTCTCGGCGTTTCCCGAACTCAATCTGCGATTGTACGTCACACATGCCGGCAAGCCGGGTGTATGGTTTCTGTCGCTCGATGCCGCCAATCCGGTCGCCATCTGGGGAGCACGAACGTTTTATCACTTGCCATATTTTCGTGCAAAAATACAACTCGACATCACCGCCAATGACATTCATTACCGTTCGCAGCGCGCCACCCGGCAGGGTGGCCATCGATTTGCCGCCCGTTATCGACCGGTATCTCCCCCGTTCGAATCGCAACCGGGCACGCTCGAGCATTTTCTGACCGAGCGTTACTGCCTCTATTCTCAGTCCCCCGCCGGAAAACTCTTCCGATGCGAGGTCCATCATCACCCCTGGCCGTTACAACGCGCCGAAGGGGAAATCGAAGTGAATGACCTATTTCGCGGGTTATTGGAGATGCCGAAGTCCCCTCCTTCGTTATTGCATTTCGCGAGACAGGTCGACGTAGTGGTTTGGCCATTGCGAGCGTGTTGATGTCGAAGTTTTCCCGACAATTCGTTTCATAACATTCAATGAGACCGTGATTTCGAATACTCAGGAGAACTCTGTCACGCGCCATTGCGCAGAAACATGGCCCATTCTCTGACGGTTGATTGCATTCATTGGCGATCTCATAGAGAAAAAGTTATCATAAGCAGAACAATTCACCCGTTAACGGCATAACTGCACCAAGGGGAATCCATGTTCGCCTTACGCTTGTTCTGTTTGTATTCCATGTTCTTCTTCGCCCCTGTTCGCGTCTTCGCCGATGAACCAATCACGATCAACGAATCGGACGAGCGGATCACGATCAGTACGGGCGATCTCGAAGCGTCGATTCGTAAAGTCGGCTATGTCACCGGCGTCGAACGGCAGTCGTTTCTCGATAAGAAGACCGGCTTCCGCGATTTAGGGTATGGTCTCGACATCGTCGACTGGATTATGGAACCCGGCAGCGACGAAGAGTATCGCGACCAGCTTCCCCAGGAAATGGTTTATCTCACGGGGAATTCTTATCATGGCAAAGGTCAAAAGCGATCGATCGAAGGGCCGCAAATTTGCACGCAGGCACGTGTTCTCAAACCCACGGTGATCAACGGACTCGATTTTGTCGCCATCAAACAGAGTTTCCGTTACCGCACGGCCGCCCCGGGCAAGAAGCATGGTTCGACGTGGACACAGTTGCTTGTTTTTCCTAAAGGGAAGCGGTACTTCATCTCGATGGACAAGATCGACGCCGTGAACGACAGCGACGCCATGTTTTTGCGGGTCGATATGCCGGGACACATCAATCACTCGGAAGGGGATTCGTTCTCCGAAATTTATCTGAGTTATGAAGGAACCATTCCGTCGAAAGAATTTCTCGTAGATTTTGCACCCGACGAGCGATTCAATTATCGCCGTGATCGTCGCCAGGAGTTGCCCGAGCGGATCATCCGGGCCTATCATCTGCGCGATCCGAAGTCGGGCAACGACGGTCCCTGGCTGGCAGGAATGACGCTCGATCCGGAAATCGTGTCCGAAGCATGGTGTCATCAGCGCGGATACGTTTGCCTCATCGAGGAATTCGGCGAGAAGCCGATCAAAGCGGGAGAATCATTCAGCGCGGCGTTTATCGTCGGATACTTCGATTCGATCGAAGAGATGAATAGCGTTTACGATGAACACAAAGGCCACACCGCGCTGGAAGTGACCAGTGCCGGCTGGCGGTTGAAATAATCAAAGAAAAAGGTTCGCGCGAAACCGGCGAATGGATTAACCCCTCAGGAGTGAATCAGAATGTCCAGTCATCGTGGAATAATCGTATACGCACTCTTCTGCACTGCTATCTTTTGTGAATTCGCGTCACCTTCAGGTTACGCAGCGGAAGAAGACCGATTGATCGACGTGATTCTCGCCGTCGACAAAGAAGGGAAGGGACACAAGGATGCCGTCGTCGCCGTGCAGAACCTCAGCAGCTACGACGTCGAAGTGCTGCCTGTTATTCTTGTGGCAATGAACAAGGCGAATCCTCTGGCCATGAACTGGTTGCGTGGCAGCTTCGAGACGATCGCCGATCGCGCAATTTCTCGGGGAAAGAATCTTCCTGCAAAAGAACTCCTGGCCTATGTGATGGAAACGGAAAACTCGTCGCGTGCCCGCCGACTGGCGTATGAATGGCTGGTGGTGGAGGACGCTGAGATTGCTGAAACGTTGATCCCGCAGATGATCACTGATCCCAGTCCTGAATTTCGCCGCGAAGCCGTGGCACGTTTGATCGAGTCGGGTCAAGCCCTCAAAGAAAAGAACGAAAACGACCCGGCGATCGACGCCTTTCAGGGAGCACTCGTCGGTGCCACTGATGACGATCAGGTCAAGGCGATTACCGCAGGGCTCAAAGAACTTGGCGTCGACGTCGACATCGCGAATCACTTTGGTTTTCTCAAAAATTGGCAACTGACTGGCCCGTTCGATAACACCGGAAAGAAAGGGTTCTTCGCCACCTATGAACCGGAAGAATCCGCCGACCTCGATAAGACATACGTCGGTAAGCTCGGGGAAGTAACGTGGACCGAATTGAGCACGAGCGACCCATACGGCATCGTCGACATTGCGAAACAGATCGAAGCGTACAAGGGAGCGGTGATGTACGCCCGCGTCGAATTCGACAGCGAGAAAGATCAGGACGTCGAACTCCGCTTAGGCACCCCCAACGCGTGGAAGATATGGGTGAATAACGAAATGCTGTTCGGACGCGAAGAATACCATCGCGGCATGGCGATCGATCAATACAATGTCCCGGCGAAGCTCACAAAAGGGACGAATGTGATTCTTTTAAAATTGTGCCAGAACGAACAATCCGAAGATTGGGCGCAGCGTTATCAATATCAATTGCGCGTCTGCAACGCGTCAGGAATCGCCATCCATGAGGCAGCAGATCAAGACAACAGCACGTCGGCACGCACGACGAAAAGCAAAACCGTCGTCTCTCAGAAGTAACGACGTCTTTAAGAGAATCTTCCGCGCTGCTCCGTCGACAACCGGCGCTTGAGTTCCGTTGTCATCACCTCACGGGCATGATCTCTGAAGTGAGAACGTATTTCTTGCCGTCGATCGTCACGATCAATTCCGGTGCCCATTTCGAGATTTCATTCCGCTCGTTGTCGGTGAGTCGATCGAAGTCGGCGTACGCCTGATTCTGCCTGAGATTCGGCCCCAGCACACCGGTACGTTGCAGCACGCGAAATCGTTCGGGCTTGACGTAATCGGTGTAGCCATACGTCAGCCGGTATCGTAAAACTTCCGACCAGTTAACGTACACGAATGCTATTTTTCTCTCGCGGAGCTCGGCGTGGATCACTTCAGGATCGCGCTGCGGCCATTCGCTGCGCGGTGTGTCTGGTTGGGGGATTCCCCACCAGTCATCGAGAATCGGTTTATCGAAGACGGTGTGATAAATCATCGGAAACTCGGCGTCGAAGACTTCGGCGTCGCCGATGCTCAGAACGTGTTCTCCCGGTGGAATCTCGATGTGGTTGAGCAGCACGATTTCCGGTGACGTGATCTTCGCCAAACTGATGCGGGCCACATCGTAATCGAGCAGATAAGCATTATTACCGCACAAACCGGTGGTGACGAACGCCAGATTGTAAACGGTTGCAAACACCACGGCAGAGGTCGCTGTGCAAATCCAGAATTTGTGATTGTTCCACGTCAATGCCACGCCCGCAAGCAGCGATACGACAGGAATCAACGGCACCCAGAAACGATCGAGCCGATGTGTGAGCAACCACCATGTACCAAACAGGTATGCCACGAATAACCATAACAGGAGAATCGACGATCGGTGGCGGCGTACCAGTAACGCCAAAGGTGCGAGACCGAACAAGAGTGGGTTCAACCAGTCGCTCTTCAGTGTCACGTCGACGAATTTCTCGACGAGATCGCTGAGGGCGTAGTTCTTCGGACTATGGCCATTCTTCCACTTGGCATTCAGCTCCGCATCCCAGTCGACTCCGCCGAAAATAGAATATGCAAGCGGATAAACCGGGTTACCTGTCTCGACGAGATTCTTCACCAGCCACGGACCAATGGCCAACACAACGCCAAGAGCAAGCGCTGCAAGATTGAATTTCAAAGTGCGGTTGAAAATGCTGATTCCACGGCATCGGGCGTGAGCGAACATCGTCAGCTTGACGAATGCACCGACGGGAATAATCACCGAAACCAATCCTGTGTATTTACACGCCATAGCCGAACCCGCCAGAAACCCCGTCAGAATGCATTCTCTCCCAATCGAAGGCGTTGTTGGCACATCGGAATCTCGACCCAATGAAAGTTGATCGCGCACGAGCAATGCGGCGAAAAGACTGGCCAGCAAATAAAACGACAGTCCCCCCTCGCTATAGGCGATAATCGAGATGCGATATGTCCAGGGGGTCGAGAGATGAATCAGCATAGCCAGCCAACCGGCCGTCGGTCCCCACCACCGTCGCGCCGCAAGAAAAACACCCCACCCGGTCAGCGGACCGAAGCACATCAAAGTCAGTTTCCCCGCAAGGGCTCCCCACCACCAGTCGCCGGTTAAAACCATCGCCTCAAGAAGCAACATTTCGGTGAGAAACGGAAAACTCGTGTAAACGTTATGGGGCAAGAACGTGATCTTCCCCTGCTCGAACCATTCTTTCGGTCCTTCGAGGTGATACTCTTTCACGTCGAAGTCGGTCGATGGGAGCGATGCACCAAGCATCATGCATAGCACAAACGGTAGACAGGCACCACAACAGGCGTATTTCACAATCGATGCGAATGGAATTTGCTTCGTCGATTGCACATCTGATGAATCGGCCTCGCTATGCGGAGGACGTAGATGACGGACGAGCCCTCGGAGCGATCCCTCTGGTTGAATCGTCTCAACGACAATCGAAATGACGGCACATAAAGTAAGCAGGCCCCCGATAAATCCGCGCGAGAGAAGGCCGGCTAATCCACAGAACAGAACAAGCAGAGAACTCGCCGAGAACCCGACGGCGACGGCAAAGAAAAGAAATTCACCCGCAGTGAATCGACCCCGTGGTAAGATTACCCGCAGCAACACCCCCCCCAACCCCGTTGCCCCGATCAGCATGAACAAGGCTATGCCGAGGGGATAGAACCGCTGTGGAAAATACTGCCAGCCACTGTTTTTCGCGGCGTCGTCATCGAGCGGGTCGATGAGTTCGAGAAACAGAAAATGCAGATTTGAGGCGATGTCCCACCGCGATGTTGTCGGTTGACTGTTGGGAAGGTCAAAACTGAAGAAGGCGATGAAGAACAACAGCAGCCAGAGAACCGCGAAGAGAGGCGTTCGCTTTTTCATCCCAGTGACGATGGGACCAGGAATCATCGAACACCATCGGCTGACAATTGGGGGAAGCTTCATCCTTCGTTTCTTTTCAGCCGGCATCGCGACTATTTAGGAATCAACGCTGCAAGCTCGGGGTGCGGACGAGTGATGACATCCCCCATAATCAACTTGCCCCCGAGGCGTGCGACCGTCGCTTTTCCGGTTTCAATAGCGTTCTGCACGGCGGCGACGTCCCCTTTAACGACGATGGTCACGTAGGCAGCGCCGATTTTTTCTTTGCCGACGAGCGTCACGTTGGACGATTTCAGCATTTCGTCGGTCGCATGCAGCGCGGCGACGAGTCCTTGTGTCTCCAGTAATCCCAACGCATCGGATGAGCTCATATGTTCCTCTTTCGGTATGCGATAATCGTAAATCCCCAGGAGTGGGCTGTAAACGGGGGGTGAGTTGATCAGATCGCGGGTGACGTCGAGCGGGGCCGGCATGATCGCCAGCATCGTCTCGCTTCCCATCTGCTCCGCGATCTGTTTTCCATATTCGGCGGCGCAGGTAACGTCGGACGTTCGACCCGCGAGTTTGATGCATTGGGCCGTTCCGTCGGTACTTTCGATCCCGAGTAGGCGTACTCCGGCCGATTTGACAATACGGTCGGCGACAACAAGCGTCGGACAGAGATTTCCCACTTCCAGCAAAGCGATGCTATAGGTATCGATTTTCGGTTCGGTCGCGGTCTTAGCCATTGCATTCGCTTTTGATCAAGTTTTGTAAGGGGATCGAAGCACGCCCATCATACCGCTAAAACGCGATTTCAGAAAAGTCCAGAGTCGACCGTACCGTGTTCGAGGTCGGAAATAGAGGGGAAAACCTGGAAAACGACGGCTTCACCTGAAATCCTTATACTCCCGGTCTTTGAGTCGACATCCTTCCGCCGACTCTCTGTTGACGCCTTTTTCGGCGCAGCCTATACTCGCGCTGGAAATCAGAAGAATCCTTCGTTATCGAGATGATCATGAAAAGCGAACATCGCCACGAACTGCAGCGGAACGAATTGGGAAATCTGGCGCAACAGGCGGCTCCCTTCTTCGAGCAGCATGGCAGCAAAATATTGTCCGGATTGATCGCCCTTATTCTCGTCGCATCGGGGATTTACTGGTGGCAGGGAACCGCCGGCCAGGCTGAGACGGCCGCATGGACAGGGTTGGTGACCGCCCAATCGTCAGAAGATTTCGCTACCGTCGCTGAAAAATATCCTGGTACTGCTCCCGCCGCCTGGGCTCTCTTGAATGAAGCGACGGCCCATTTGCGGGATGGAATTCAGCGTTCGTTTGACAATCGTCAGGCCGCCGACACCGACCTCAAACTGGCCAAAGAAAAACTGACCGAGCTGGTTGAAAAAAAGAACCTCCCACGTGAGTTGCGCGTACGTGCGCTTTACGCTTTGGCCCGTTGCCTCGAAACAACGTCCGGGGGCGACGTGGCACCGGCGATCGATGCGTACAAGAAAATCATTGCGGAATTCACCGATCCCATCTACAGCGTCTATCGCGAAAATGCAGAACGAAGCATCAAATCGCTGGAAAGCGGCGAATCGCAGGATTTCTACGCCTGGTATGCGAAGCAGAACCCGAAACCGTCAGACCGGCCGAAACCTCAGGACGGATTCCATGGTTTGAACCCCGGTGATCTCGAATTGCCGGTGACGTTGCCTTCGGTCCCCGACATGCTTCGCGAATCGGTCTCGAAGATCAAGTCCGAAGCAGATGAGGACACGGAGGCACCGAATGGAGAGAGCTCGAACGACAACGATGCCTCTGCACCTGAAGCTCCCGCTCTTCCGGAAGATGGCAACGCGACGGATGAAGCAACCAACGACGAGACCCCTACTGAATAATCCCGCATTTCCCATTTGACTTCCCGAACTTTGGCACGCGATTTGCGCCAAGCCCTTCAAAACAAGGGTATTTTGCCAAATCA
>JAQCEJ010000217.1 GCA_027618475.1 Planctomycetota bacterium
CCACACACAACACCACAGCGCAAGTCGCCTCAGACTACCAAGTTAACCCAGAGTGCGCGCTGGCCCTGCACCTAACCCCCAATCCCCAACCCCTAATTCAGTACCTCCGGCCACTTGTGATTCTGCGGATCGAGCAATCGCGTCGGGCTGAAATACTCCGGCGGGTAATCGTCCTGCTCGTCGGTTCGTCCTAAGATGCGGTTGACGACGCAGCGGCCGCCGTTGAACGAGACGGCGGTCCCCGAACCTGCCATGCCGGCGATGATGTATTGGCGATAGCCGTCCATCACGCCGACGATCGGAAATTCATCGGGGGTGTAGCTGACGGTGCCGCTCCATTCATTCGTGACGTGGTAGCGATACGGTCCGTAATAATTCTGCATCTCCCCGAGCAGAAATTTTGTGATGAACCGCGAGGGCTGAATGATCCCCGCTTCGTTGTCGGGAACGCGCGTGGCGTCGGAACCGATAAGCACCGCATCGTGATGCTTCGCAAAAAAACCGCGCGTGCCGCTGATGCCGACGTGCGGTTTGATGTTCTCGGGCCCACCGGTGCCGCTGGCGGCTTGCGTCTGTGTCGGCAGAATGCGGTCGTGAAACTGCGGATGCAACATCGGCGTATACGCTTCGGTCGCGTTGACGACATAGTTGGCGTGAATCGTGCCGCGATCGGTTTTCACGAGGTAACCATCGCCGTCGCGTTCGATGCGGGCGACTTTCGTCCGCGAGTACAATTCCACGCGGTTGGAAGCGAGAGCCCTCTTCAGCAGCGACCAGACCCACTTCGCGGGATGAAACGACGCGGCGGCGATCGAAAAACCGGCGTTGTGCTTCACGTGCATCCCGGTCAATCGCTCGACCTCGTCGGGCGTGATGCTGGTCCAATCGGAGAGGCCGGTATTCTGTGCCATTTTTACAGAATTGGCGAGCATCTGCTGTTGATCGGCATCGCGGGCCTGCACCCATCCGGCTCGCGCATAGTCGCAGTCGAAATGTTCGGCTTTGATGGTCTCTTCCACGAGATCGCCGTTGTGATAGGCGGCTTTGGTGTATGCAATGCCGAACTGTTTGGCGAGTTGTTCGCGGTCGGCCGTCGGTAAATCTGTGCGGGCTTTGTCGAAATGATGGATCACGGTCTTGTAAACCATGTGGCAGTAACGTCCCATCACGACGAGCCCTTCGTTGCGTCCCGACGAACCGCCGGCGGCATCCCCCATGTCGAGCACGATCATTTTCAAACTTTCGTCGGCGGGGGCGAATTTTCCCCAGTGATAAGCGAGCGACCCGCCGGTGAACCCGGCACCGATGACAACGACGTGCGCCCGCTCGGGGAGTATTGCGTCGGGTTGCGTTTTCCACGGATGATTTTCGAGCGGATTCCCCTCCTTGAGCCAGAAGGGGATTTTCGAAACCGCCGGGGCGAACGTCGTCATCGTGAGCGAATCGGGAATGCGAACCCACATCTGGTCGAGCGACCAGACAACGAATTTCATCAGGCGCGTGAAGATCGAAGCACCGGGATACATCGTGTTAATCCACGTGCGTGCCGAGCGAAAATCGTGCCTGCGGAGTCCTGCCAGCAGTCCGATGAAGACGCGAATGCGAAAGAGAAACGAAGCACGGGGGGGAGGGAGCGATTGCAGCATGAGTCGGCGACCTTCTTACGCTCGTGGCGGAGAGAATGCGTTTGCGATTCCGATCATACTCTGCAACAATCGCAGATTGAAGGATGTGCGAGTTTCATATTCGATAATCCATTCGCCGAAGGGATGACCAAAAAGAAAAACAGATAGCCGCAAAAAAAAAACGCAAAAGTCGCACAAAAAGACTTTTCTCTCTCTGCGATCTCCGCGTTTCAAATCATTGTTTTGAAATTCATGGAAACGCAGAGAATCGCAGAGTCAGACAAGATCGGGTTTCATCTGCTCGGTCTTGCTCTCGGTGTCTCTGTGGTAAAAAAATGCCTTTTCTTCTTGGCTTTGACGTATCAGATCGCCAAAGTAAAACGAAATTCGAATGTAGGCCGAATCGATGTTGACCGTCTGGTATTTGCAGATGTTTGAGCACAACGGACGAACGGTTCCGCCGCCGCGCCAAGGGCTGGCGGTGACACATGCCCGCCATCCGACCGTCGCATACTATCGGTTCATTTATGACCTCGTCGGTGCCGATTACGACTGGACGACCAGAAAGAAAATGAGCGATGAGCAACTCGCCGTGCATCTGTCAAATCCGCTGATGGAGACGCACGTGTTTTCGGTCGATGGCGTTCCTGCGGGGTTCGCCGACTTCGACCGTCGCGTCCCCGATGAGATCGAAATGGTGCAATTCGGCCTCGCACGCGATTTCATCGGCCAGGGATTGGGAAAGTATTTTCTCCAACAGATGATCGATCTCGCATGGAGCTATCAGCCGAAACGATTCTGGCTGCACACGTGCTCGAAAGACCATGCCGCCGCGCTGCCGAATTATCAAAAGGCGAGGTTTGTGTTGTATCACGAGGAGGTGAAGGAATAATTTGCGAGTGACATCATTCGTTATTTGCAAAGAGCCGAGGGGTTAAACCCAGTATAGTTCGGCTCAATTTCTGCACAGGGGTGGGGTTGTCCAAGTTGTTGCTGGGCGGCTGGT
>JAQCEJ010000218.1 GCA_027618475.1 Planctomycetota bacterium
AAACGGATCGTCGCCCGAGTCGACGAGTTGATGAAGTTATGCGACGCCCTGGAAGCGAAATTAAAGCAGGAGCAGACCGACGCTAATGATCTCGCCGAAGCCCTCATCGCCGGGGTGCTGGGTTGATGTGAAGTGAATCGGGTTCCATAAGCAGCCAAAAGCAGTCGTCATGAAGAATATGGATGAAAGAATCTTTTGTGGGGTGATGATCACCGCATTGATACTTTTTGTGTTGGTCGTTGTCTTGTACGTAATTCAATGGCAAGTCGATGTCTTCGAGTTCATCGTCCAAGGTTGCATGTTACTTATGTTGTATCAATTCATGGTCGGTTTTTGGCGTGGTATGTCAGAAAAATAGCAGCTACTTTTTAGACGAAGCTCATGGAGCCGTACGAGGATATTCCCCTAATCCATAACGGATCGAAGACACCATGCGCGAACATTCCGATCACCCGCTGGCATTGCTTCTTGTCGTCTCGACAATCCTGTTGTTGACCGCTAGCCTGTTCGCCGATATGACAAAAGCCGAAGCGAACGCCGAATTGTCGGAAGCCCTTTACGCTACTTTTTCGACGATCGCGGGGACTCTTGGAACAATCTTTGGATTCATGTTGGTTTTCGTGATGTTTAAACTCGACTCTCTGCATCGACACCTTTCCGACGCCGGTCGGTTTATCGACGAAGAATCGGAGCGTCCCTCGCCGGTAGTTAATATGGGGACACTGTTTTCCACCGATGACCGTGACGTCCGCGAACACACGTCGCAAAAACGACGGGCGGATGATGCATTTCGGATCGGCAGCCATTGCTCGTTAAAAAGGCAGCAGATTGCCGAGATTGTCTTGCTCGAACCTACGCCAGTTTTCCGAACAATTCCCCCCACTAATCCCCCCACAAATGCGCGTTCTCGCAGCATCAGCTAAGCATGGTCAAAGCAAAGGGAAAGAAAAGAGCCTTGAAAACAAGGGTCTGGTGAAGCCAGGTCGAAGCATCCTCCAAGCGAGTTAGGTCTACGGAACCGAAGGTGCCGGTCAGGTCGGCGCGGCCTGTCTTGTCTGCCAAGATGCTCAAGAACCGACGCTGCTGCGATCCAGTTGATTGCGGGGTTCGGGGAGCGTATTGTCGATGACTTGAAACGTCTTGCCCATCTCTCGTAGCTCCGAAAAATCGATGGGCCGATATACGAATTCCAGCTCAGGCGTGGCGACCAGCTTGCCTGCTTCGCGGGATCGCATCGCGGCCTCCAGGATGCCGGTGGTCAACAAGGTGCGTTCCACGGGGTAGGGAGCGGTACCCGTCCGGATAAATTCCTGGATGGCGTGGGAGAATGCTTTGAAAAAATAGCGGTTTCGCCACGGTCCGACGTGCATCTTCGTCGCCTGAATTTCACCGGTGTCTTTCCTTCGGCAGGCGAAATTCCAGCGAATGTTCGTATCGCCGAATTTGAGGACGGTCCCCTTCAGCCCGTCCTTGTAAGTGATGAGCAGACCGTGAGGTTCCGCGGGTTTTTCGTCCGGCACGGTGCCCAGTGCCGGCGCGCGGTCGCCGAATTCTGCCCGCATGGCGGCCTCAGCCAGTTCGCGCGACCAGCGTCCTTCGTCGGCTGCCCGCCACAGCGCCGGCCCGTGAAGCCATTCAACGCTGGTGACGCCGGTCTCTCCCATGTTGCGCGATTCAACAATCGATTGAAGAAGTTCCAGCCCGTGAATGTCATAAATTTCGGCCGGACCGCCGTGGATGGCCAACGCCTCTTCCAACTTGGCGCCGTGGGGAATCTCCAGGCGAGGACGTCGTTCGCCGAGCGGCAAGCTGCTTCCCGCCATGAACGGAATCTCCATCTGGCGGGCCGTGTCATACATTTCCCTGGCCCAGTCCCAGCGATACGACAAATGCTTGTCATTGAAAATCGGCGCCACGCGTTGCGATTCCCGCATGACGGCGACGATCTCATCAAAAAATCGCTTGCGGGGATATTCCTTCTGTCCCCGTTGATTCATTGGATAATCGCCCCCTTCCACGATCGACAGCACCGCGTCCACCGCCAGCTTTTCGCCGCCTAGGCACAGGGCTTCGCGGATGGTCGGATAAATGGGGATGCCGAATTCCCGCGAGATGTCCCGGGCGAATTCCCCTTCGGGAAGCTGATCCGCGTAAAACGAGACGACTTCCGCTTCGGGGAAGATCTTCTTGCCGTTGAAATAATAGGGCAGGAGGAAATTCTCCAGAATCACATTGGCATGAGAGCGATGCCGGCAGACGTCAAACAGGGCGGCAACTTTCGGGCGCTGCAAGCGTGGAGTCTCGTCTGCCAGGCCCAGGTCCGCCAGTGACAATGTTCCGACAACCGCACATCCCGCACGCAGCGCCTCCCGACGTGTGACGGCGCGATCGCTCTCTGAACTAGAAAACATGCTGCTCTCCCTGGGTGATCAGACATTCCAGCGGCTGGGGTTAATTCCCGGGGCTTCGGTCTGCATGCTGGACGGCCGGTTGGGAATGTCGAAATCGATTTTCCGCGTGTTCAAGCTTTGAAAGTAGCAGCGGACATGATCGGGCAGCCCGGCGACATTTTCTGCCAGCCACTCGGGAATTTCGGCGATCGGCCCTGCCCAA
>JAQCEJ010000118.1 GCA_027618475.1 Planctomycetota bacterium
GCAAAATACCCTTGTTTTGAAGGGCTTGGCGCAAATCGCGTGCCAAAGTTCGGGAAGTCAAATGGGAAATGCGGGATAAACAGAGGAAGTAATCGGCGAACGATGCGAACGTGAGGGCTCATGACGGTGGTTCCCCTGTTACTCCGTCCGAGGGACTCGGCGGTTCCGGCGAAGGCTGCGGTGTGGGAGAAGGCTCCGCTGCGGGCATCTCTTCGTCGTTTCCCCGGCTGAATTTCTGCTGAAATTTCAGGTACAGCGACGACCCGATCAGCATCAGCACACCGAGAGAAACGAACGCAATGATGCGATAAAACTGTTCGAGTCCGTCGAGATCGACAAAGAAGATTTTCCCTGCAACGACCGAAAACAACAGCAACCCCACATAACGCAACTGGCGAATGTTTTTCATGATCCCCGGCAGTATCAAACCGAGTGCGAAGACCGACCACAAGATCGAAATGCCTCCCGTCCGTAATTCGTCGAGATAAGCCTGTAGAAACGAATTCGTTTCGAGCGTGAGATAGACGAACAGCAGCCCGATGGCGATCGCACCGAAGATATGACCGGCCTGTGGATCGGCCGTTCGTTTTGTCATGGCCCGAAACGTATAGGCGAAGAACGCGATGACAAGTCCGAAATCGAGCAGCCGAATGAACGCATCGCCGAACGTGTAGGGACGGTCATAGAGAAAGCGATGATTCGCATCGAACGACGGCAGATCGAAAAAGACAAGTTTCAAGAACAACCCAACGACGAATCCGCCGAGCATCAGCATCGAGAACGGTTTTTGATTCTTGAGATACAGCAGCAGACACCAGATACATGCCGCCAGCCAGAGGAACGTGAGGGCCGTCATCTTGAATGACGGCAGGATGAATCCGAACGTGCGATTGATTTCAAGATGCAGGAACAGAAACGCCATTCCCAGCACCGCCGTCAGCATGACGTTGGTCGCGGCCGCTGGGGGAATCCAGTCGGGAACATCGTTCTCGGCATCGAGCGCCGCCGCACCGGCCGTCTGGTCGCGGGACGTCAGATAATAGGCTCCTCCCAGCGATGCGATCGGCACACCGAACATCACCAGCCGTTCCACCACATGCAGAAAATAATCAGACATCGGCATGTCGATCATCCCGGCAGAAAACTGATGCGACAAATCAAAAGCACCAAACCGGAAAACCACAAACGCATAGATGAGATACGCCGTGTATCGCAGAAAATTGCTGTCCAGCTTGCCGGCGATCCATAGAATCACCAGCGCCTGCACTGCCCAACTGACCGTGATCCATTCGTTTGACAGAAGTATCGGCACAGTAATCGCCAGAAAGAATGCCGCCAGCCCGAAAAACGAAAGTATCAGTTCGCGATCAAGCACCCGACGAATCAGACAATACCAGATGTGAACGACGTAATAGACCGTCAACGCGATCGTCACAACGGCGACCCATTCTTTCGAGTACACCTCGCTGATCAACAGATAACTCAACCTATAAAACAAGCCGGCATTAATGAACTGTGCCAGCATGTCGAGCAGATTCGACCGCAATCGATGAATCAGCGTATAAATGAAAATCATCGTCGAGAACAGAACGAAGAACGCCGCGAGAAAGGGCTCGACATCCCAGAAATAGGCAATTTCATAATCTCTCAACGATGCCAGGACGAGCGCGGTGTTGCCGGCGAGACTGAGATAAACCAGCAGATGCCACTGTTTCTTGATCGAGATGCCGAGCACGCCGAGACCCAGCACGAGAAGATAGCCATAGAGTCCCACAAAGTTGACGACGCCGGTCGAGAGCATCACGGGAGTGCCGTAACCTCCCAGCACGCCGAACACCGCCGAAATCAGTGAGTTAAAACGAATGGCGATACCACCCGCAAGTATCGTGACAGCGATCATCAGCGGATAGGATACCGACGAGGGAATCAACTCATACATCGAATAGGAGGCGAACACGGCAAAGTACAGCGTGGCGATGCCGCCACCAAAGAACCCTTCGCCCATGATGTGATAATTGCTGCCGATCAACCGCGAACCGAAGATAAGCAAGCTCAATCCCGCAGCGCCGGCGAGACCGACACGGGCAATTTCATTGAGATAACTGTTGTCGATCGACCATTTCACAAAAAAGCCGATGCCGACGACGAGCATTAATATGCCGATGCGCAGCAGCCATTGGCTGGCGACGGCGATCTCGAACGAAACCCCTTCGGGGACGTGCTCTTCGCCGACGATGATCCAGTTCCAGATTTTGTGGAGAATCTCCAGCGCAGCGGTTTCGAACTTGCTCGGTACACGCGGAGGGGGAGGGGTGTTATATGCCGCGCGACGCGGTTCCCACGGCTTCGGCGACGCTGTCGGCGACGGATGTGGTTCAGACTCGCGAGCGACTGCCGAAAAACTGGCCAAGAGGTCTTTGGCCTTCTTCTCCGATGGCGTCGATTCGCCGACCAAGTGTTCGCCGGGACGGCCAACGACTTCTTCGAGATCGTCAACTTTATCGGGCGCAGATGTTGGCGGTACCGGAACGATTGACTCGGGTTTCGCCGGAGGAGGTTCAACAAGAGGAGCAGGCTCCTCTGATGTCACCGGTTGTTCCGTTTGTTCGCGAAGATGGAACTGGAGCTGCTCGATCTCTTTTTTCTGCGAATCGAGAGAATCGTGTAGTTTTCGAAACTGCGTTTTAAGGAGTTTTTGCGATTCTTCGATCTGCCGTTTGATGTCACTCAGGGTGGCCATCAACACGAAGGGAAATGCGATAATCGCAACGACGATCGCCAGACCGATGAGGCTGAACAGTACCTCCATGGTCGACTATCCTCAAGTAAGGATCGAACAGGATGGACGACTTACACTATCGATACAATGACGTGTTTCGGGGCGAAACACAACATCGCCGCTATCCCTCGGCAGTTGCCAGGGGTGACCGATTGTTAATCTCCCCAAATACAATAAACGTAACTCTTTAGCCGAATGGGAAGACCAATGAGAAAGATCAATCGGCCACAAAAAATCACAAAAGCCGCAAATAAGAATGATAGTCATAAAATTCGTCGGCGAAAGTACGTCTCATTTTTGTGTCCTTTTGCGTTTTTTTGCGGCGATTCTTCTTCATGGCTTTGGCAGGGCTTCAGACTGCTAATGGATTACCAAAAAACAAACTTTGGTTACACCGGGTGCTTGATTTCGATTGAGAGCAACCGAAGAGACCTGCGGTATTCATTATCGTTATCTTTAAATAAGATCGTCTTCCGGCCCGAAGGGGCCATCGGTTTGCCTAGCCAGGGGCGCAGCGGAGCAAAGCCCCTGGAACACGGTCCCCCTCGATTCGTAAAGGCCTGAAGGGCCAGATATTTGCCGGCGCACAACTCGTTTCAAACTGCCGGCCCTTGGGCCTGGAAGAAATGACTGTTAATCACGTCACCAGGCCCTGCGAACCTGACTACAAGCAGTTTCATAACCCTCTGGATGGTGGATAATTCCGGACTATTTGGACGATTCTTCCGTCGCCAACCGGGTTATGAAACCAGTTCTAGAATAACAGCCGCTCCTTCGGAGGTGGGGGGGACGATGTAGCACCGGATTCACACAACCGGTGTGACGAAGAGTCAGAATACCTGGAAGGGCTCGTTAGAGGCCTCCTGGCAATTCGTTCGAAAAAAGCCCTTATTTCATTACCGAGGGGAGACGACGACCTCCGATGCGGTGACTTTGATTTCCGTCACGGGGCGGTCGTTCGGACCGGTGGGCGCGTCACCTATTTTCAGAATCACATCTTTACTCGCCTGATCCGCTGCCTGACCGAAGACAGTGTACTGTCGATCAAGATGCGGCACGCGGCCGTGGCACAAAAAGAATTGCGAACCGGCCGAGTTGGGATCGTTGGTCCGCGCCATCGAAAGCGTACCGAGTTCGTGCGGTTTGGCGTTGAACTCCTGCTTGATCGTATAACCGGGTCCGCCGGTTCCGGTGCCGTTAGGACAACCGATTTGATTCATAAAGCCTTTGATCACGCGATGAAAGATGATGCCGTTATAGAAGCCGATTCGCGTCAGCCCGATGATGTTCTTGCAGTGTCCGGGGGCGACGTCGGGAAAGAGATCCATCGTGATCTTTCCGGCGGTGGTGTCGAAGACAACCTGATATGTGTTTTTGTCGAAATCGACATCCTTGACAGCTTCATCGACTTCGGATTTACGGTTAGGGGCCATGGGGAGATATCCTCTCGTGTGTTGTGCAAAATGCGTTTTCAATTTACCCGCTGTACAGGTGCGGGACAGGTAAAAGGGACTAAGGCCTAATGACTAATGACTAATGACTAATGTCTAACGAATTCCCAATGACGAAAATCCCAATGATCAAAAGTATGAACCCTTCAAGTATCGCGTTTTCGGAGTATCGCGGCGAAGATCAGATGCAACTCTTTGGCTTCGTTCCAAATTGAAATCGCTTCACTTCTGAGTTCCGGGCACGCTTTTACAATCATTCGAATCCAATGTTTTGTCTCTCTACAATCAGTTTCATAACCCTCTGGACGTCGGAGAATTCCGGACAATTTGGACGATTCTTCCGTCGCCAACCGGGTTATGAAACCAGTCCTAGCCTCTTTACGGCAGTATCCGATTTTCTGTCGAAATTCCTTTTTTGAACTGGCATCGTCGGCTTCGCAATAGTTTGCACCGACACTCGTCGCTGATCGAACAATCTGGCTGATTAACGGCTGCGTGATAATGTTCTGTGGAATCGTCTTGGCAAAGCTGATGACAATCTCGCCGAAAAGTGCGGTCCGTTCTTCCAGGTCGTATGGTTTTTCACCACCGCGATTCACGATCTGCAAGCTCTTTCACAAGATTCGCCATATCAAACACGCAACTTCCGAATCGAGATTTTTCCACATCAAAGCGTTTCATCATTGGGATTTAGGATTTCGTTAGTCATTAGGCCTTAGTCATTAGTCATTCCCGTCCGGCTCACCATAACCGCCGCCGCCGGGGGTCTCAATGGTCAGGATGTCGCCGGGTTCGACGACGAGACTCACTTTACCCCCTAAATCGTCGACTGTTTCTTGATTTTGTGGATTTTTTTTCTGGAGCGTGTTGCGGCCGAGTTGTCCCGGTTCACCCCCGGCGAGTCCGAATGGTGGATATGGTCCTCTTCGTTCGGAGAGTATCGATACGCGAACGGGCTTCAAGAACTCGATTCTTCTGATAATGCCGTCGCCGCCGCGGTGTTTGCCTGTTCCGCCCGAACCGTGGCGAATCGAGAATTCGTGAATCCGCACGGGATATCGCCGTTCAATCACTTCGGCGTCGGTTAACCTTGTATTCGTCATGTGCGTATGCACGGCGTTGGTGCCGTCGGCATTCGGTGTCGCGCCGCTCCCTCCGCAGATCGTTTCGTAATAGCCGAACGTCTCGTCGCCGAAGGTGAGGTTGTTCATCGTTCCCTGACTGGCCGCCGCCACACCGAGTGCGCCGAGCAAGACATCGACGACGCGCTGCGACGTTTCGACATTGCCGCCGACCATCGCCGGGCTTTTCGCGGGATCACGATTTTCGGGAGGGTTGAGCAGACATTCCGGCAGAATGATCTCGACCGGTTCGAGCACGCCGCTGTTTAATGGAATATCTTCATTGATCAGGCAGCGGAAGACGTATAACACCGCCGCGGTCACAATCGCTCGGTTCGCATTGAGATTCGATTCGAGCACCGGTCCGGTGCCGGTAAAATCGACCGTCGCCGTTTCGCCTGTTTTCGTAATGGTGACGGCAATCGGGGCGTCGTTATCGAGATGATCGGTTCGCGAATAGGTGCGGTCGGGAATATTCGCGAGAGCCATCCGCATTTTTGTCGAAGCGGCGCGCTGGATGTGATCCATATAGGCGATGACGACTTCGGGTGTATATCGTTTGATCAAATCGAGCAGCAACCGCACCCCCGACTGATTCGCCGCCACTTGTGCCGTGATGTCCGACATATTGTCGGCGACCGAACGTGTGGGATACGGTCCCGTTGTCAGCAGTTTGCGGATCTCCTCTTCGCGCGATGCTCCCCGATCGACGAGTTTGAAATTGCGGATCAGCACCCCTTCTTCGCCGAGATTTTTCGAAAACGGCGGCATGCTGCCGGGGACGATTCCGCCGATCTCGGCGTGATGTGCGCGGCTTGCGGTAAGAAACCGCAACTCGCCGGTCTCGGCGTCGTGCACCGGAGTGACGATGGTGACATCGGGCAGGTGAGACCCGCCGCGATACGGGTCGTTGGTCACGAAGACGTCACCCGGCCCCAGGTCGGGGTTGTCAGCGAGAATCCGTTTCACGGTTTCGCTCATCGCTCCGAGATGCACCGGAATATGCGGTGCATTAACGACGAGATCTCCTTTCGGAGAAAACACGGCACAACTGAAATCGAGCCGTTCTTTCACGTTCGTTGACGACGCGGTCCGTTGCAGCGTGATTCCCATCTGCTCGGCGATCGAGGCGAACAAGTTGTTAAAGATTTCGAGCATCACCGGGTCGGCTTCGGTCGAGACTCGCGGCCCGGTCGATGTCCCTTGATCGGTCAACAAGAGTTCGCCCGACGCGAGAATCTTCGCTTCGAAGCCGGGATCGATCACGACCGTCGAGATCGGCTCACAAACGATTGCCGGTCCGACGATGTGGTCGCCCGGTTGTAAATCTTCACGGAAAAAGACCGCCGTCTGGTGCGGCTTACCGCCGAACCACGTTTCGGTATGCCGTGCCGGTTCGGGAACGCGAGCAGAAATTGTGCTCGAGAGAGCAGGGGGGGACGGCATTCGCCCTACGACCTCGACGCGTGCCGCGACGATCTCCAGCGGGCGATTCGCGTGCGTGTAACCATACAACTGCCGATGGGCCGCGGCGTATTCGCGCGCGTAGTCGCCATCTTCAGGCCGAGTCACATTGATGATCGCCTCGACCCATTTGTATCGTAAATCGAGTGAGCGTCTCGGGGGTACAATTCGTTCATCCGGAACCCCTTCGGATTGCACTTCGCTTCGCAGACGCCGTTCGATGTCTCGAAACAACGGTTCGATTTCGCCGACAACGTCGTCTGAATACGGTTTGAGCACGGCCTGTTCACCGAATCGGCGGACGTCGGCCAGACCGATGCCGTAAGCGCTCAACACCCCTGCCCACGGATGAATCAGAATGCGGCTCATACCGAGTTCGCGGGCGAGGGCGCACGAATGCTGGGCTCCCGCACCGCCAAAAGTCACCATGACGTAATCGGCAGGGTCGTATCCTTTAGCGACCGAGATATTGCGCATCGCCCGCACCATGTTGGCATTCGCCACGCGGACAAAACCTTCGGCGAGCTCGCGCGGTGTGTACTTTTGCGTGACGGCCGATGCATCGATCCGTTCGATGATTTCCCTGAGACGATTTTCCACCGCTGCGAAGTCGAGCGGAAACGGAAAACGTTCGGGCAGAATCTTGCCGAGATAGAAATTGACGTCGGTTACCGTCAGCGGACCACCTCGTCCGTAACAGGCCGGTCCCGGGTCGGCCCCGGCACTCGCCGGTCCGACGACGAGTTTCACACCGTCGAAATCGCAGATACTCCCGCCGCCGGCGGCGACGGTTTCGATCGCCAGCATCGGCGCGGTGACGCGAACGCCCGCTTTCTTCGTTTCGAATTCGAGTTCGTAGGTTCCGTCGAACCGCGAAACATCGGTGCTCGTCCCCCCCATGTCGAATCCGATCGAATGCGTAAAACCGGCCTGCTCGGCAACGCGCGAAAAACCGATGACACCCCCCGCAGGGCCCGAGAGCAGGCTGTCTTTTCCCACGAAGTTCTCGGCTTCGACGAGTCCGCCGGCGGAAGTCATGATTTTTAAGCTGCTCTCCGTCAATTGCGACCGCAGCCGTTGCACGTATTCCCGAAGGATGGGATTCAGATATGCATCGACAACCGTCGTGTCGCCTCGCGAAACGATTTTAATCAACGGCGAGAGTTTGCTCGATCGGCTGATTTCACGAAACCCGACATCGCGGGCGATCTGTTCGATCATTATCTCGTGGTCGGGATTAGCAAACGCATGCAACAGGCAAATGCCGATCGATACGATCCCCTGTTTTTGCACGTCGATCAGCGATCGACGAATCGCCTCGGCATCGGGCGATTTGAGCACGTTGCCGTCGGCATCGAGTCGTTCGTCGACTTCAACGACCGCTTCGAACAGAGGGCTCGGCTTTTGAATCGCCAGATCGAACAACCGCGGTCGGTCTTGATTGGCAATCAACAACACGTCGCGAAACCCGCGCGTGGTGACGAACGCCGTGCGTGCCCCTTTGCGTTCGAGCAATGCGTTTGTGCCGCGTGTCGTGCCGAGTTTGACGACGACGGGAGGAATCGCGGCCGATTTCTTCAGCCCGAGAAAATATCGGATCGCAAGAATCGGCGCTTCCTGTCCCGAGGTGAGTTCATAGTTGAATCCCGCGACAACTCCATCGGAAAGCGGATCGGCGAGCGTCAGCGCACCCGTCGCGGCATCAAACGCTGCCACACGGGTCGTCTGAATAACGGCTCCCGAAAGATCGGAAAACGAAATCTGATACTCATCCCAAAAATTGGGGGGGTTATTTTTGCGAAGGGGGTCGAGAAACCGTGTCGCCGAGTCGACCGATTCGATCTGCCCTTTGACAATACCCGAACTGAGGACTTTCAATGTCCGTAATTCGCCGTCCGGCGTGCGTGCCAGACAATCGGTAAATGTGCCGCCGACGTCGATCCAGAATTCCCAGGGTGTCATGCGGCCGATTGTAAAGACGGACACGAACGCCCGCAACCGGCGGAGAAACGGAATTCATTCCTGGTATGAATCGGCATCTACAAGACAATCCAAAACTATACAATCATCCATTTTCGCTTGACATCCACAGGAACGAGGGGGAGAATCTGACCTTTGATCGAGCGCGAAACTCGTTTCCACACTTCTCTCATTCTCCCTAGCAAAGAGCGATTTTATGACATCCGACGACGAGCGGGATGACGACTTTGAAGACGACGATTATGACGACTTCGACGATGACGGAGACGACATTGAAGATGATGCCGAAACCGAACCCCTCTCCGAAGAAGAACAGGCTCTCGCCGAGGAGTGGTACGAACGCAAGACCGCGCTGATGGAGCAGACGCTGGGAACCGAGCACGACATGGTCATGCATGCGATCATTCCCTACGAACTCGGTGGGGGACTCGACCTGTATTATTTTCCCAACGGAATTCCCGGCACAGGGGTCGCGACCAAAGAGCTGAGCACCTTCCCCGATTCCGGCTCTAATAATGCCGTTTATCTCACGTATGAACTGTTGATGTTCACCCGGCATGCGCTATCGCTGGATGATGCAAGCGACGAAAAAACCCCCTTCGGCAAAGCTCATCACAATATCAACGCGATTCTCAATCTGATCGCTCCCTACAGCGAAGATGCCGAACTCAACCCGCGCGAGACGTGCGAGTTCCCCGACGACATGGAAACGGTCGGAGGCAAATGCCTGATTTTCGACGGCTACACACCATATGCCGACGAGGACGATCCTCAGGGAGAAATGGAAGACTTCGGCCTGCTGTTATTGATAGAAATTTTTCGTTCCGAAATGGAATTCGCACGCGAACACGGCGGTGCAGAGTTGATCGAAAAACTCAAAGCGGCAGGCCATTACCCGTATTCGGATATGGATCGCAAACCGGTGGTGTGATTTATAACTCGGTACGCGCACTCCTGCGGTCGAAGCACAGCCGACAACGGGTCTTACTGTGCTGATTGTATGAAAACCAATTTTCTCGCCAGCCAATTCATGCTGGACAAGATATGCAATCATTGAAACATCAGGTTGTTGGCTTCACAGCCCCGGTCCGATCACGGGTTGTGTCCAGGCTTGCTCGGGGTCGCCTGGTTCGGAGGGGTTCGGGTGGGGCTTCGACGAGATCACGCGGGCCCGGACGTAGAGTTCGTTCCCTTGAAATTCGTATGTCGCCGACGTCCCCTCGACCGCTTTGAGCACCTGACCGATCTCGTCGCTGTAGATACGCGTCGTCTCGACCGGTTTCCCGTTTTCGTCCATCACCGGCTGACTGTCGGTGTTGAACCCCTTCAAAGTCCCCACGAATTCGATGCGGTAGTCGACTTTTTCTTCGGGGTGAACCCGAACGGTCAGACCTTGTTCGTTGGCCGATACTTCGTCCAACGTCACGCCGCACGACGAGTAGAACTCTCCGGCTTCCATGGCGAGTACGATCGATTGCGGGTCGAGCGATTTCGTCAGCACCATCACCCAGGCGCGTCCCGGTTCGCTGGCCCGGCTGGGAATGTTGTGATAATTGTGCCCGTCATCGGTTCCGAGACCGTACATCAACGGCAATTCGAGCTGAGTTAACCGAAAGGCGTTAATGATATCCCAGATCTTCTCGGTCGAGATGTGCAGCGTGTCGCCGCGATTGAAGACCGACGGGTGTCCGTTGTAGACCTCGAAGAAGTTTTCACCGCGCACGCGCATCAAATCTTCCGCCGTGATCGCGTAATGAAAATTCGGATGATTCAGATGAATCATAATCGGCTGCCGGGTTCGCTCGCGCTGCGCGATAACGGCGTTGACGTTGTTCTGCATGGTGTCGTAAATCGATTCGCCACCGAGCGGAGGGAGCACTTCCTGAATGTTGCTGGCATTCATGTGAATCGGTTTTCCCTGAAACCCGTCGGAAATCTCTTCGCCACGAATCATCAGAAACTCACCGTCGATGTTGTGCAGGTCAGCGACTTCGGAAAACGTGTGCAGGCGGGTTTCGGGAACGCCGTCGGTCGTGCGTTCTTCGACCCAACCGTCGGGATATTGCGCTTTGAGATTATCGAACGCCTTACGGCCTCCCTTGTTTTTTTCGATGCCGACCCATCGTTCGGACTGGTCGATCGTGTTGTGATCGGTTACTCCGAGGAACTGATAGTTGTGCTCTTTGTACCAGAGCGCGACCATTTCGAGATAATTGTCGCCGTCGCTCCATAGCGTATGCGTGTGGAGATTCCCTTTTCGCCATTTGAGGTCGTCGGACTCGATCAGGGTGACGGATTTCCGCTCCCGCTGATCGGAAAGGGTGTTCACTGTTAGAAATGCCAGAGAATCGTCACCTGAAACCAACGTGTCGGGTTCGGCAACCGATGCAGAGTGTCGAGTCCAAGCACCGATGGCGAACAACAGGACAAAACAGCCGCAAGTCAGAGTTAATCGCTTGTGGTTTTTCATAGCTTATCTCCACAAATATTCAGAAAAAAAATGACCACGTCCGAATTCCATCGAACATTTCGATAGCTAACCGACGTTATCATCTTGTCGAGTCTGGAGATGAAGTACAACCGTCGCGCCACCTGACAGCGGAGTTCCGCTGGGAACCATTGCCGGTTAAATGGTCGCGACTCGGCTCCGGCCCAACAGGGAAAAACGAAAGAGTAGCAGGCTAACGTTTACAGTAGAAATCAAAGACCACGCAGAAATAAAACGATACAACACACTTGTTAATAGGGAGTTACAACAAACCGGACCGCACGGAAAGGTGTCCCTTCGCGAAAAATAGCGTTAAATCAATTTCGACGAAACTTCGAGACTACCACTTGGACCACCTCATTTTATGGGGTAAACTTGATAATCCTTATTTATAGTTTTCTCGTATATGCTGGTGATCCGTGATGTCATTGTGAACGCTCGTTCGTATAACGGGGCGACAGAGTTCCCCCCCGCCATCGACAAGGCAAACAGATCGAGCGTTCTGGTGACAATAGTTCTTTTTTGAATTGATCGTGAGACGGTTGATGCAACCAACAAAAGTTTTTCATGTGGAATGGATCGGGAATACGCTGGTCATCATTCCGCAAGGGCCGACGCTGAACTTCCTTTACCAGGACGTTCATCACGAAGCGAATTCCTTATACCGGCTCGCTGATGATCCCAAAATGCAAAACATTATTATCGACCTGCATGTTGTCGATTATCTCGATTCCATCATCATCGGCGCGATGATTCGTCTGTTTCAGAAGCCGAGGAACCGTGGCGGCAAATCGGTCTTCTGCTGCGGCCGGCCCGAACTGCTCGAGGTGCTCAAATGCATTCGCGTCGGTTCGATGTGGCCGCACTTCGACACCCGCGAAGAAGCGCTCGAAGCGGTTAACGTCGAAGAATCTCACACCTAACGGAAATCGCTTCCCGTTATCCAATACATCTACTTCTCTTCTCCGACGCCGCAGGTGGGTCGTTCAGAACGTGCAGTAGATCACGATTTGTGCCCCGAGCGCAGCGGTGGCGATCCACTTCAGCTTTTCGTCCCAGCGCGCCGGATGATCGGTCGGCTCGGTCTCGCCGCGGGGTAAGGTCCAGACCCAAACCATGATCACCACCGGCACGGCGATGAATAATCCCCGCACGATCGGCAAGGGAATCTGCATCATGAATTCTCTAAGCCATAAACCAAGCTGATGGACCGGGGTCACGGTTCGGTACCTCGCGTTGATTTTGATGTATCGAAAATGTCGGCCAGCTTCTCCGGCGACGTCGGCCTGGACAGCAGACTGACGATCACAAGCACAATCGATGTGGTCAGAAACGCCCAGATCGAAAAGTACAGATAAGGATCCTGAATCTGAAACAACGGTTCCCAGCCAAACGCGGTATACACCGCCGGCTGATTCACCGTATAGAGCGACACCGACATCGCCACGCCGGCGAGAAAACCTGCGACGGCTCCGGTTCCGGTGGCCCTCCGCCAGAACATCCCCGCGAGCAAGATAGCCAGCGCCGGCCCCTGAAAGAAGGCCATCAGCGTCTGAAAGATGGCGTACACGCCGCTATTGTCAAATTGCGCGGCGTTCAAGGCAAAAACGATGCCCCAGGTCGTCAGCGCCACGGTGGTCGCACGTCCCACGATGAGCAATCCCCGTTCGGTCGCGGCGGGCTGCAGAAATCGCTTGTACAAATCGTGACTGAACAGCGTCGTCGCCGAGTTCAGATACGAATCGACCGAAGACATGAGCGCCGCCATAAACGCCGCCACGAACAATCCGCGTAATCCACTTGGAAACATTTCGGCCACCAGACGCGGAATCGCTTTATCTCCGTCCTGCAACTCGGGAAATTTGACGACGGCGATGAGCCCCGGCACGGCGATGATGAACGGAATCAGATTTTTCAGTAACGCTCCCCACACATACGCCGCTTTGGCGTCAAACTCGCTTTGTGCACCCAACGAACGTTGAATGATCGCCTGATTTCCGATCCAATACGCAGGACTCAGAATCAACGCCAGGCCGAAGAAGATTCCCGTCCAGGGAAATGGCGTGCGTGTATTCACCGGCAACACGAGATCGAGATGTTCGACGCGCGCTGTCGGCGACTCCGCCCCTCCGGCATCGACGACTGCCTGTCGCTCGTTCTCGATCTGCCGTTCCCGCACGTCGCGCACGCGACGATGCAACTCTTCTACGCCGCCGACCTCGTTGATCCCCATCACCAGGAGGGCCAGACATCCGGCGATCATCACGACGCATTGCAATACGTCGGTATAGACGACAGCCGCCAGTCCGCCGGTGAAGGTGTATAACCCGACAAGTATCGCCGTCAGCCAGATGCATTGCGTCTGACTTAACCCGAGCAGCGGTTCGAGCAACTTTCCCGAGGCATACAACATGATCCCCATGTTGAACGCCATGAACAATAACCAGCACAACGTCAGCGCGATGCGTACGGCCGCGTTGTATCGTCGCTCCATAAACTCCGGAATCGTGTAAATCTTCATCCGGTAAAACCTGGGAACGAACACAAACGCCGCGATAATCATCACGGGAACGCAGCCGATCCAGTCGAAGTTTCCCGCAGCGATGCCGTGATTATACGTCGCCCCGCCGACGCCCATGATGTCGGTCCCGCCGATATCGGTCGCCACCAGCGAGAACCCGATTGCCCACCACGGCAATCGTCGACCGGCGAGAAAAAAGTCGAGACCGGTGCGCATCCGCCGCCCGACAATAACGCCGATCACCAGCGTTAGCGTCAAGTAACCCACCAGCATCGTGATGTCGAGACGATCCAGGGCCTGCATCGAAACGTCGAGCTTTCATCATGAACGGGGCTTACCGGTCAATGGGATTGCATCCCTCATATGTGCGTGCGATAATATGAAGGCTACAAAATCATAACCATGCACAACTTAAAATCTTTCTTCCCGCGCGGCTACCTCGTTGAAACCGATTTCCCTGCCGGAATTGAAAATACTGTCGTTTTCCCATCCACTTTTCGAGTGACGAATTAAAACGATGCCGTTCATCCCTTCCCATCCACTCGCAACTCATGCCGGTACGGTTCGGCTGGCGGTGCTGCTGTTTGTAATGGCCTTGCCCTTCGGTCCACAAATGGTCTCCGCCGGCGAACCGGAAACAACGCCCGTTGAAAAGGTTGAAAAGCTCTCAACCGAAGATCGCAACTTCTTTGAAAAGTCGATCCGTCCGGTTTTGATCAACCGTTGTCAAGACTGCCATAACGCCGACAATCCCGAAAGTAAATTCAGCGTCGAACACCTCGCCGATCTGATTCAAGGGGGAACACGCGGCCCGGCGATCGTCCCGGGTAAACCGGGCGAAAGCCTGATGATCCGCGCCCTGAGCCACGGCGACGTCGAACTGCAAATGCCGCCGAAGGAGAAACTCCCCCCGCAGGAAATCGCGGCCATCACCGACTGGATCGAACGAGGTGCCTTCTGGCCGGGCGAAAAAGTCGTAGTGATACCATCGGACAATGCGGACACAGGCGATCGGGCATCCTCCTTCACCGACGATCAGAAAACGTACTGGGCGTTTCAACCTCCGGTCAAACCCCGGTTGCCGTCGGTTCAAAACCACTCTTGGATACAACACCCCATCGATCATTTTGTCCTGGCCCGGCTGGAAGAGCAGGGGATGCAACCGGCACCTCCTGCCGACAAACGGACCCTCATCCGCCGCGTCTTTTTCGATCTCGTCGGACTGCCGCCGACTCCCGCCGAGGTCGCCGAGTTTCTCGACGACGATTCCCCCGACGCCTACGAACGATTGATCGACCGTTGCCTGTCGTCGGTGAACTACGGCCAGCGCTGGGGGCGTTACTGGCTCGACATCGCCCGATACGCCGATTCCAACGGCCTCGACGAAAACCTCGCCTATGGCCACGCGTTTCGTTATCGGGATTATGTGGTCAGCGCTCTGAACGCCGACATCCCGTACGACCGGTTCGTTCAGGAACAATTGGCAGGAGACTTGCTCAACAGCGATCCTGCTACGGCAACGACCGACGTCAGTCTTGCCTCCGAGCGTCTTGTCGCCACCGGATTTCTGTCCCTCGGTGCAAAAATGCTCGCCGAAGATGACCCGGTCAAGATGCAGATGGATATCATTGACGAACAGGTCGACACCCTGGGCAAGGCGTTTCTCGGCCTGACATTCGGTTGTGCCCGCTGTCACGACCACAAGTTCGATCCCTTTTCGCAAGACGACTACTACGGCCTCGCCGGAATCTTCAAAAGTACGAAGACGATGGATAACTTTTCGGTGGTCGCCCGCTGGCAGGAATTGCCCATCGGGACTCCGTCGGAAATCGAACGGCATCGGCAGCAACAGCAGAAAATCGATCAGCACAATCAAACGATCGCCAGTTTCCAGTCGCAACAAAACGACCTCGTTCGCAACACGGCATTCGAGCAGATCGATCGTTATCTCCTTGCCGCGCAAGATGCCGAACGGCTTGCAGAATTAAAGGCCGATTCACGCTCTCGTGGAAACTCCCTGGCCTCTGCTGCCGAAAAGCCGATGGGAGTTCATCTTCTCGAAGCCGAACAATTCACCCGTGGCAATGTCGAAATCTACACGACCGGATACGGGGAAGGGATCGGCGTAATCGTCAATAAAGGTGAATTGCCGAACTTCGTCGAATACGACATCGAGACAACACAGCCGGGTTGGTATCAACTGGAACTCCGACACGCCGCCGCCGAATCGCGGCCATCGCGAATTTCATTGAACGGCTCTATCAGCATTCCCGAAGCGTTGACGTCGATTACCGGA
>JAQCEJ010000119.1 GCA_027618475.1 Planctomycetota bacterium
CGTGAGACGAAATTTCGATCGCATTTTTGCCCCTTTTTGCAATCTGAAACAACGATGCATGAGAGCGCAACGGCGAGGGGTAAGGGCCTGAAATTTCTTGGTTTTACGGGGCTCGGCGCAACCTGCTCCGGAAGGGGTGACGAAGGTGGGAATTCACAGAGGTCAAACCATACCAGAGAATACAAACCGTGTTGTCATGGATCGGGCGTGTTCACCCCCCCAGCACCGACTCCACCAGACTCACCCAGTAACTCGAACCGATCGGGATGATCTCGTCGTTGAAATCGTACTTCGGATTATGCAGCACGCGGTCGTTGTCCGCCGAGCCGTTGCCGACCCAGACGTAGCAGCCCGGCTTCTTTTGCAGCATGAAGGCGAAATCTTCCGACCCCATGCAGGGCTGCGGATCGCGGATGATCTTTTCATCACCGACGACCAGCCCCGCCGCCTTCGCCGACCATTCGCTCTCTGCGGCGGTGTTGATCGTCGCCGGGTAACGGCGTTCGTAGCGCAGCGTGGCCGAGGCTCCGTGAGCCTTTGCGACGTTTTCGACGATCCGCCCGATCGAACTCTCGGCCATGTCCTGCACTTTGGTCGAGAACGAACGCACGGTCCCGCGCAGCATCGCCGTGTTAGGAATGACGTTCCAGGTATCTCCCGCGTGAAACTGTGTGATGCTCACTACGATTTGATCGAGTGGGTTCGTCTGCCGGCTGGCGATCGATTGCAGGTTCGTGACGATCTGCGAGGTGATCGCGATCGGGTCGATGCCGAGATGCGGCATCGCTGCGTGCGTTCCTTTGCCGGTGACGATGACTTCGAACACATCGAACGCTGCCATCATCGGCCCCTCGGCGACGGCGAACGTGCCGACCGGCATCCCCGGCCAGTTGTGCATGCCGAAGACGGCATCGACGGGGAATTTGTCGAAGAGCCCTTCTTCGACCATCACGCGACCTCCCCCTTCGTTTTCTTCGGCGGGCTGAAAGATGAAATGGACCGTCCCGGCGAATTCTTTTGTCTTGGCGAGATGACACGCGGCTCCGAGCAACATCGTTGTGTGCCCGTCGTGTCCGCAGGCGTGCATCTTGCCGGCGAATTTCGATTTGTGAGCGAAGTCGTTTGCTTCGTTGATATCGAGGGCATCGATATCGGCCCGCAATCCGATCGCTTTGATGTCGCCTTTGGCTGGTTTCGATCCTTCAATCGTTCCGACGACGCCGGTGGTCGCCAGTCCGCGATGAATTTTCACGCCGGCCGCTTCGAGCCGCGACGCGATAAAGTCGGAGGCGAACGTTTCCTCAAACGCGGTCTGCGGATGAGCATGCAATTCCCGCCGCCAGACAGTGAGTTCGGGATGGAGGGATTTGAGATTGTCATGGATGGGCATAGGTCGTCACCTTCGTTGTCGAGGAAGATATTTCGTATGTTGTCATTTGACACGGAAGAGGTGTGGGAAGGCAAGGGAAGGGGGGCGCACCGGAGAGGGTTGTGAGAAATCGCCGCATCATTCACTCAGGCCCTTCCCATTGACGCTGTACATGTTGAGTGGTCTAATCGGTCACGATAGATGATTACGCTTATCGTTGAGTTGACGAACTGAGGTCAACGTCTCTGTTCAGGAGCATCGAGTGATACGGCCATCCCTTGAGACAACTGACCACACACTTCTTCAGGAACATCACCATGCCCAGCCGTGCTGCGACCGAACATCGCTACGAAAAACTGACCTGGCCCGAAATCAACGACGCCGTGGCGCTCAACAAGGTCTGCATCGTTCCCTGCGGAGCGGTCGAACAGCATGGGCCGCATTTGCCGCTCGATGTTGATCTGGTCTGTCCCGGCGGAATCGCGCACGGCACGGGACGAAACATTCCCGAACAAGTGCTTGTGCTGCCGACGCTGGCGTACGGTTATACCGGGCACGTGATGGATTTTCCCGGCACGATCAACACACACTACGAGACGTTCATCAAGCAGGTGCTCGACGTCACGCAGTCGCTGGCGTATCACGGGTTCAAGAAGATTATTCTGCTTAACGGGCATGGGTCGAACATGCCGAATCTCGATCTCGCAGCGCGGCGGACGAATCTCGAAACCGACGCCGAGTGTGTCGTCTGCGCCTGGTGGAGCCTGCTGACCGTCGACAAAGAGTTTCTGCCGAGTTGGCGCGAGAGTAAGTTCCCCGGCGGGTGTGCTCACGCCTGCGAACTCGAAACGTCGTTGTATCTATATCTCGACGAAGAGAATGTGCGGAAGGACAAAATCAAGAACGGCAAGATCGCGATGAACGAAGACGACAGCCCGTTCAACTGGGTCGATCTCTTCGGTGCCGGCCCGGCGACGATTATTTCGTGGACGAGCAGCTACAGTGAGACGGGCGTACTCGGCGAGCCGGAATGCGCGACGAAGGAAAAAGGAGAGCGGGCCTACAATGAAGCGGTGAAACAGTTGTGCCGGTTTGTTGATTATTATCAGAAGCGGCCCGTCGATCGTCGTCATAAAGAGCAGCGTCCCGAACCGACGATGCGTATTCCCTGGAACCAGCGTGATACGCTGTAAAATGCGAGCAGAGGGTGCACCTGGTGAGTCACAAGGCGACATTGCAGTTGTCATTTCATGATGCATAAGTTATTGTTGATGTGAGTCTGTGCATCGACCGTTGTTGCCGATGAGGTTGCATTTCGTAAATTCTATCAGGAGCATTTCGCATGTGGACGTATCCAGGTACGGGCGTCACTCGTCGTGATACGCTCAAAACGGGCGTATTTTCCACACTCGGCGCGATGGGGTTAACTCGAAGCGCGAGAGCGAATGAAACGGTCGTTATCGAACCAGGCAAAGCCAAGAGCATCATCGTTCTTTATCTGCTTGGCGGGGCTCCGACGCAGGATATGTACGACCTCAAGCCCGAGGCACCGGTGGAGATTCGGGGTGAGTTCAAACCGATCGCGACGAACGTTTCTGGCATCGACATTTGCGAGATGCTGCCGTTAACGGCGCGCTGGATGCACAAGTCGGCGATCGTGCGGTCTGTTCATCACGAGGCGGGTTGTCACAACACACTCGCCAGCTACACGGGTTACGAACAACAGCTTCCGAGCATCACGACGACCGAAGACCATTATCCTCCCAGCATGGGATCGGTCTGCGAGTTTCTGAAAGAACGAAACGGAAACCGAAAGAACGACGTTCCTGCGTATGTCTACCTCCCCTGTTATCTAGGCTGGGGCCAGTCGTTTCGTCGTCCTGGTCCGTACGGGGGATTTTTGGGCAACCGTTACGATCCGTTGTATTCGGTCTGCAATCCTTATGTCGACAATCCTCCGGAGAAACCTTACGAGGCGCACATCCTGCGCGGCGTGCCGGAGATTCCCTTCAGCAAACTCGAAAACGGAATGACTCGTGACCGGTTGGATTCTCGAAAAAATCTGTTGCAAGGACTCAACGAGCGAAACTTCAATGACATCACCTCGAATTCGTTGGCCTCGTTCAACAAACAATCCGAGCGTGCCTGGAGCATCCTTACATCGTCCTCAGTGCGCTCGGCATTCGATTTCGAATCTGAACATCCTGAGACGTTAAAACGGTATGGGAACACGCTATTCGGTGCCAGCACCCTCGCAGCACTCAAACTCGTTGAAGCGGGCGTGCAATTCATTAACGTGACGTGGGATATCTATTGGGAGCGTTTGAAGCTGCAGTTCGCAGGATGGGACACACATGCTAACAATTTCGTCCTGCTGCGAGATTACAATCTCCCCTATCTCGATCTGACGTACAATGCTCTCATGCACGATCTCGAAGATCGCGGACTGCTTGACGAAACGTTGGTGGTAACAATGAGTGACTTCGGCCGCACTCCGAAGGTCAACGGCAACGCCGGCCGCGACCATTGGACGCACTGCTATTCGGTGATGTTTTCGGGCGCTGGGATCAAAGGGGGAACGGTATTTGGTGCCTCTGATGCACAAGCGGCGTACGTGCACGACCAACCGATCAGTACTGGCGACGTCTGTGCAACAATCTACAAGATTCTCGGTATTGATCCGCATTACCGAGTCTATGACCGTGTTAACAGGCCGATCGAAATCGCTCATGGAGGTGAACCGATTTCGGCGATTATAGACATGTAGTGTCAACGGCGCGACTCGGGAGATCGTTGGGCATTCATTCGCCATCCAATCGCAGTTCGCGTAAACGGACTTCCTGTTCGCCGGCGTTGAACGCGATGCGGAACGTCTGGCTTGAAATCTCCGAGGGTTGATCGCAGAAGACGAGTTTTCTGCCGTTTTCGGCGACGATCAGTCGGTTGCCGGTCGCGATGAGTTGCAGATTCCGTCGCTGTCGATCGCCGTCGACGATCGATTCGGGAATGGCGATCTCACGAATCTTTCGTGGGGAGCTTCCCGTTCGTTCCCGCCAGATCGTAATGTCGCGGAGACCCCAATACACGACAACGGCGAGATCGTCATCGTCAACGTTTTCCAATCGGAGAGAAGGTTGTGGCACTTGCTCTTCGTCGACGGCCTCGACCACCAGACTGAGACTGACGCGGACAAATGGTTTGCGAAATCTTGCCGTCCCCGTTCCCTGCATGCCATTGGGAACAGCGATCCAACCCGGTGCTCGCCACCACTTCAACTCGAACGGATCGCGCCAGCTCGTCGCCGAGAGTTCACGATCGATCGGCCGTTTCGCTTCGACGGCGTCGTCATCAATGGGAATGACCTGTATTTCGGTTTCTGCATGGTCTTCGTGAGTTGTATTCGCAGGAACGACCGTTTCGGACGGGGGAACCTTCTCCCGGGATGAGCCAACGGTAGGGAACTGATCGAGAACGCGATGTGATACGTCGAGTACGTTCCACAAGGCAACGACGGCCAGGAGGAGTAATCCCCATGTCAGGCGAGTGATTATCGTCGACGAATTCATGACGTCTCACGCGGCGGGGTTGAGTGTCTCGGGACGGCAGGGGCTTCGCTTATTCGTGTTCCATGAGCGTGCCGGCCAGGGTTGTTTGGGCGAGATGATCGCGTTTCAAGAGGTTCAGTTGGCGTTCGATATGCAGTTCGTTCAATCCCAGGAGCCGTTTCAACTCCTGGTAATTGTGCAGGAGTTGAGGTTCTGGTTCAAACCCGTCGGGACGGCGCACGGCCCGAATCAACAGGTTTTTTGCCGTATGTTCCAGTTCGATAAATTCGAGAATCTGCGTACGATAGCCGTAGATTTCCAGAATTTGAGCCCGCAGCGAATCGGTCGCGAGCGTGGCGAAACGCTCTTTGACGATACCGTGGCGATTCAGCAGCGATAACGCGGGTGCATCGATGACGCGAGCGATTTCGTGCTGACAGCAGGGGACGGCGAAAATCACACGGGCCTTCCAGGCGATGGCCTGAGCCAGGGCGTCGTCGGTGGCCGTGTCGCAGGCGTGCAGCGAGACCATCAGGTCGACCGGTTTGTTCCACTGGAACGAGGCAATTTCGCTCGAATGAAATTCGAGCCCTTTACAGTTCAATTTGCGGGCGACCGCTGTGCAATGATCGATGATGGCTTCGTTGCGATCGAGTCCTACGATGCGGACGTCGTGACCGTGGACCTGGGTCAGCAAATAATGGATAGCAAAGGTAAGATAACTCTTTCCGCAGCCGAAGTCGATGATGTTCCACGGCCTGTCCTTCGGCAGTTCATCGACGACGTCGTCGATGAACTCGAGAAAGCGATTGATCTGACGAAACTTGAACATTTTGGCGGCGTGCACTTTTCCCGCCGGGGTCATCACCCCCATTTCGATGAGAAACGGACAGCTTTCACCTTCTGGTATCAGATATTTCTTGACGCGGTTGTGAGAGGCCTGCGATTCGTTCGGCTGTTGAGAGGGGGGGCGTTTCTGTTGCCGGACGTTTCCCTTATTATCGATGCGAATTTTCCAGTCGGCCTCGGCGGTTAACAGATGACATTCGCGGTAAGTTTCGCCAAAGAGTTCAGCACACCGTACAATGGTTTCGTCGGGCGTCAGGTTTTCATGACGTTGACTGGTTCCTTCGGCGATCGAAAATTGATAATGGCTTGTGCCACGAATGATAACCGGTCGGGCCGTCAGTTTACTCGTCGCGTTGGCGTCTGTCGGTTTACTGAGGACGATCTTCAGGCATTCTCCCGCGCGAAGCAGCGGGAGTAGCTCTTCGGGAATGGCTGTGTGGGAAGGTGGATTTCGATTCATAGTGTGAGTTCCTGTACCTACTGTATGCGAAGCATGGCGGTGGGAACAACTCCGTTCGTCGGGTACACTACAAAATGGGCGAAGGGGTTTATTTCCTCTCGGCATTGCCGTACGAATGATTGGCCGTCGTTTCTTGCCTTGATCAATACGGTCTGGTTTCTTACAGTGCCGATCGAGCGTTTGCGACTCCCATTGAAAAGAAAACGAACATGCCACTCGACAAAAAGCAGAAGAAGCAGATCGAAGTCGCCAAAAAAAAACTGGTGATGTTGCGTCAGCAGCTGGCGGGGGCGAAACAGCAGATGGATGACCCCGCCGACGTCACGCGACTGCAAAACGAAATCAAGGCTCAAGAAGAGATCATTCAGAAAAACAAAGGGGAATGAATTTCACTCCCCAGGTGGCGCGATTCGATTCGTTATGACTTTTCCGTCTCTCGCATTTCCGCCGACGCTGATCGTGGTGCATCCTCGTGAAAAACGATCGAAGTGCACCGTGGAATGTCTGCGACATCGGCCGGGGTTCGAGTTTCGCACGTTTCCCGTGACCCCGATTCCCGATCTGCGAAATTACGTGCAGTTATCGATGTTGGGGCCTGAACTCTCCGATGCCGATGCCGAAAAAGGATTGCTCGTGCTCGACGGGACATGGCGACTTGCCGAGCGAATGGCTCCGTTTTTTGAGAAGGTTCCTCCGCGAAGTTTGCCCCCGTGGCAGACGGCCTATCCGCGCTCGTCGAAAAACTTTCCTGACCCGCACGGCGGATTGGCAACCATCGAGGCGATATTCGCGGCGTACCGTGCCTTGGGACGCGACACCGCCGGATTACTCGACGATTATCACTGGCGCGATGAATTTCTGAAATTGAATGCGCTGACCTGAACTCGACCGCAAAGTCGGTTACGGTTGTCCGGACGCACCCCATTCACCCAACACGACAGGAAGTTTGATCAAATCGTTGAAGCGGATAATCGTCATTTCGATTTTGTCTCCCGGTTCTCGGGTCGCAATCACTTTGATCAAGGCGTCGAAGTCTGCAATCTGTGTTTCGCCGAAGTGAGTGATGATATCACCCTCTCGCAGCCCGGCTTCATCGGCGGCGGAATTCTCTTCGACCGTCGCTACCTGGCAACCGCCGCGTACCGTAGGCATTCCTGATATTCCCAGATAGGCGGCCGATTCGCGAATCTGAACACGGGTCGTCGGCAAAGCCCGCTGCAAGTCGGCCAACGCCTCTTCAGAGATTTTCGCCCCTTTGATGTAATAGAGGGTCGGAAGTTCGGTAAGCCTTTTCACGTGCTTGAGTCCTTCGTCCCCTCCCTTCCAGCCTCTTGCGATGACAATGTGTTGGATTTGTGATTCGATGGGAATGTTGCGATTGAAATTGATGTTTTGCAGATTGTTATATTTGATGGACCCCCCGAGTCGTTCGATCTCAGCAACGGCTCGCTTTTCGCGGACGGCGTAGTTCGCCTGCAGAATGAGTTCGGCGCGGCTGGCAAGCGTTGGATTGTTCAGCGCCATGAAATTTTCGAGCGCAGCCTCACTGGCATCGATCGATCGATTGCTGGTGCTGTTGACGTAAATTTGTTCGAGAATGTGGGCGATACGAACGGAGGCTTCGGGAGAGGCTTCCTGTGCTGCTTGCGTCAGGGCGTCAACCGACTGCACGTCGGCATCGATCAACGCTTGTGTCGCCGTTTCGCGTTCGAGATAAACGTCGCTGTCGAGTTGCAGCACCCAGCGAGTGATCTGCTCGGGATCGATCGCCGGAACATCAACGTTCTTGTCGTCAGGCTTTACCGCTTCGACGGCGTCGTCGGTCGCCTTGTCATCGGCGAATGCGGAGTCTACGACTGCCGAAATCGGCAGTGCCGTAATCAACGCGAAGAGAAATAGACGTTTCATCTGCAATGCTCGTTGATCGTGAAAGGAATCGGGTGAGAACATGTTTTTATCGTGACACAATCGGACCGGCATTACCAGTGCAATGTCTTACTCAGATCGCTCAAGCTTCGGCGAAAGGTCTTGTCGCACCAGCTCAATTCTCTTCTGATTCGTTCGTTGCCACGAGCGAATCATGTTTGGAACGGAACTCCTTCACGAAGGCCGTAAACTGTTCACCCCGGTCGGCGAAATTGCGGAACCAGTCGTAACTCGCACAACCGGGTGAGAGGAGAACGATGTCTCCGGGTGCCGACTGAGCGAACGCCCAGTCCCATGCGTCGCGAAAATTGGTACAGATCCGCCGTGCGGCAGGGGATGTTGACAGGGCGTTGTCGATCGCACCCGCCGTTTGACCCATCAAGGCTACAGCCTTTGTACGCCGGCTGATCGCGTGTGCAAAAGCGGTGAGATCGACTTGCTTGTCGTAGCCGCCGGCGAGCAGCACGATCGGCCGGTCAAACGCTTCGAGGGCGAATATTGCCGATTCGGGAGTCGTCGCCAGAGAATCGTTATAAAACCGTCGCCCCTGAATTTCGGCGACGAACTGCAATCGGTGCGGCAACGGCTGGTATCCCCGTAAGCCCCGTTCAACGGCGTCAAGCGGAATCCCGACCGCCAACGTTCCACACGCTGCCGCTAAAGCATTCTGGAAATTGTGCACGCCGGGAAGCGTTACCCAGTCGCGGAGGGGAAAATGAAATGCTCGGTGTTCGTCGCGGTAACGAACCTCTCCCTCATCGACAATCATTCCCAACTCGTTCGTCGGTGCGGTGAGTCCAAAGTCCAATCGTCGTCCGTTCGTCGGCCAGGTACACACGTCGGCGTCGTCCCGATTAAGCACCGCGGTCTGATGCGGCATCTGCCAACGGAGGATCGACTGCTTGTCGTAACGATAATTCTCAATTGTGCCGTGCCAGTCGAGATGGTTTGGACTGAAGTTGGTGATGATCGCCACGTCGGGGCTTTGGCTGATGCGATTAAGATCGTGAAGCTGAAAACTGCTGAGTTCAAGAACCACCCAGTCATCGAGGAGGATTTCGTCGACGACCCGCAGCAAGCTGCAGCCGATATTTCCTCCCAGCCGACAGCGACGTCCGGCGGCTTGCATGATGGCGTGACACATCGCCGTCGTCGTCGACTTGCCGTTGCTGCCGGTGACGGCAAGCACCTTGCCGCGGTTGTGCTGCCAGAAAAGATTCATTTCGCTGGTAAGCGATATTCCCTCGCGACGGGCAAGTTCGAGCAGCGGATGATCGCGCGGAATCGCCGGGTTGACGACAATGACATCGGCGGACATGAAATCGGCTGGGTCGTGCGATCCGAGCGTAAGCCGTTCGAGTCGAGAAATGTCAATTTGCGCAAGTGAATCGGCCAGCTGATCGGCGGGACGCTGATCGGTGAGCGTAACGCGGGCACCGTGACGGAGCAGGAACTGGACCGCGCCAATCCCACCGCCGAATTGTCCGAGTCCCATTACGGTGTATCGTTTGTTATGAATGAAGTTATCCACAATTGATCCGTCTGCGTTGAACGAACGCGTCAATCGACTATACTCTCTCGACTTCCTGCGGATGGGATACCACGCCGCCCCGATTTGGTGAAGTGCAATTTAACCGATTGACGCGCTCGAGTCACAAGAGTTCGCGTTAAACCTGATGAAGGACATTATGGAAATCCTCACCGGCAGTCTCTACGACTACCCTAAGTATTACGATCTTGTGTTCGGTTCCGATTGTCAGTCCGAGCTGGAGTTTCTGAACGGGACATTCGAAAAGTACGCGAAACGGAAGGTGAAAAAACTGTTCGAGCCGGCGTGCGGTACGGGCCGACTCTTGATTCGTCTCGCACAACAGGAGTTTCAGGTCTCGGGTCTTGATCTCAATCCGCATGCGGTCGATTTCTGTAATCAGCGGCTCGTCAAGAGAGGGTTTCCCGCTGGGGCCTTCGTCGGAGATATGGCGGATTTCCAATTGAAAAAGCGGGTCGACGCCGGGTTCAATCTGATCAACAGCTTTCGCCATCTTGCGAGCGACGCCCAGGCGCTCTCACATCTGGAGTGCATGGCGGCATCGATTTCCAAAGGAGGATTGTACCTGTTGGCGATGCATCTGAGTCCGACAAAAGGAGACCCGATCGAAACCGAAAGCTGGTCGGCGAGACGGGGAAATCTCGCCGTTAATACGCATATGTGGATCATCAACCGCGATACGAAAAAACGAAACGAACACATCGGCATCACGTTCGATATCTACACGCCGCTACGACATTTCAAGATCAACGACACGATGGATTACCGGACCTACACGGCGAAGCAGATGGAGAAACTGATCGCCCGCGCCCCGAACTGGGAGATCGTCGGCGTGCACGATTTCACCTACGACATCGATGAACAAATCGATATCGGGCCGGAAACAGAAGACGTGGTCTACGTTTTGCGGAAGCGGTGATACGGCACCCTGGTTGGGTTTTCTATCCCGGCAGGCGATCTCACTCCACCGTTGCTCGTCGTTTCTGATTCAAGGTGTTGCGAGAATTTACTCCACGCCATCGAGACTGGTTGTCTTATCGAATTCCAACTGATTCAGTTCGGGGATGAAACGAATCGTCTGAGCGAAGGCGGTATTCGGTTCTCCGCCGAGCTGAGTTTGGCGGTATAACGTGGCGTTCTGTTGCCCGAACGAACGAAGCGTATAAAGATCTTTCGATTCATCGAAGCTGATCTGATCGGCGAGACCGTGAAACGTCGCCGCATCTTTGGAAAGAGTTGTGCGTCCGTCGAGCTCGGCATTGCCCTTAGCGAGCAGCTCAATGTGGGGGCGTTCGTCGTCGGCGTTTTGAAGATGGGCGACTTGAAGTTCCTGGCAGCGCATCCAGCCACCGCTTACGCCGAGGTGATCGGGGTCGATGGTTTCGAGCGGTCGTTCGACCGGTCCATAGACGATGACGACTCGGTCCTGAAACTTTGTGGTCTTTCGATGGATGTTCCCGTCGGATTTTCCGAAGAAATCGATGCGGGTATATTCCCACTCGGCGTTATCCGATGTCGTGGCCCGGTTGGCGAGAACGATCGCCGAGGGTGAAAATGAGGGTTGCTTACTCGCTTCGCGTTGCCAGATTGTGATGTAACCGGGGCCCATCGCTTTGGTGTCGCCGGTCTCCTGATCGAGCGAGAAATCCCAGAAACGGGCACGACGGATGCTGAGCAGTTGCGAGCCGTCGTACTCCGAACTTTCGACTTCGACCCCGTCGATACAGCGGACGTTTTTGACGCTCGGCTCATCGGCATCGTCGGGGCGTCGATCGGTAAACGAGACTTGTGAATTCAGCGAGACCTGCATTTCCTGACAGCGCATAATGTCGTGTTGCTGGTGTGCCTGCACTTGGCCGAAGAACCGTGCGAGTTGACCGTCGAAATCCATTTGTTCCTGCCACCGGACCTCAAGCCGTCCGGGACGGGGCGAACGTTTGCCGTCGAGGCCGTTTTTCACAGGAAGCAGCAAGCGACCTGGGCCATCGACAATCGAACGGTTCTGTCCACGATCGACGGTAATATTTCCCCCTTCGAGGACCATTTGCTGCCGTCGAATTTGAGCCGGCTGTCCTTCGACATGCAACACCTCGTCCCCGGCACCGGAGTTGACGACGCTGACGGTCGTCCCGGTCATTTCGAGATCGCGCGACTTGCCGTCGTCCGAATTCTGAGTCAACAGCACATTACCCGAAGTAAAGATCTGCGAGACAGCATAGGCTTGATCGTCGTCGCCGGGACGAAGATGGACGCGCGTTCGCTCGGCTCGCAGATTGAGAGGTAGCGAACCGAAGTCGTCGTGTTTTTTCGCTGATGGTGAATCGGTTACGCGGGCGCGACCGGATTGTGAGGTTAGCTGCAAGTCGCGGCGCGACTTTGATAGGCGGTCTCGTCGCGGCGACATTCCGAGGCTCGTTTCGGGTGTCTCGACGTTCGACGAATGGTCGAACAACGCCTCCATTCGCTGCGTGATTCCCTGCAATTGCGGGCTGGCGATCACCACATCCTTGAGCGCAAGAACGCGTTCGATTCGGAGTTCATCTGCGACGGCGTCCGATTCACCGGCGGGAACGGCGTCGCTCTTCGAACCGGCTTCTGTCGATGCGAGGACATCCGATTTAAAATCACCGTGTATCCAGGCGCGAATCGTTTCAGCTCGAATTCCCATCTTGCGATGCGGCTGTGTGACGACCGCCTCGCCGCTCAATTCCAACACGCGCAAACCGGAAAGTCGATCGGGAAATAATCGCAGTCGTTTTTTCCAGCTCGATTTGAGTTCGGTCTGTTTCGTTTCCGGATTTAAATATTTCAGATCACCGGAACCGTCGCACAAAGCCGAAACAATCGTACCCGCTTCGTCGTGATGGAGATCGATGTGCGGGCACTTCAACGTACTGGCAGGGTGTCCGACTCGAACTTCGACGTTACCAGGGTCGGTCATCGAGATCACACGATCGACCAGACGATAAACCAGTTGCTTCATCTTTGAAGACATCTCGTTGACGTCGGAGTATATCCACACCTCTTCGCCGTCGGCCTGAATGCGATCGAGCGTGAGCCCCGATTCAATTCCCGTGACTATTGGGAGATCGTTCGTCACCTCGGTCGGTTCCGTCGGCAACGTGTCGGCTTGCGATTGTGACGCCGGCTTCGAGAAGAAGAACCGGAGTTCGTCGCAGTGCAGTTCATCGATTTTTTCATTCTCGGCTTCTCGCTGAGCGATGACCGTTCCCTCGAAACGGGCCACGGAACTCGGCACGTCGTACACGAGACTCTCTTCACATTCGATGTGAATCGGTGTCCCGTCGTCTGTGTTGTCAGCGTTTGCCACGATGTCGAGCTGCACGTCTTTCAAGAATTTGATGGCGCGAAAACCGGCTATCACCGGTTGATCGTCGTTCTCGTTGACGTTGTTCGTAATCAGATCAATCCACATACGGTCCGCCCGGCCTCGATTTCGTCCCTGTTGCATTTCCACGGCGTAATCGCTGAAGATCGACTTCGAGTTCGCCGAAAAGTGGAAATTATCGCCGACGATTTTCAGTCCGTTGCCGCCGAGGATCACCACATGTCCATCCAGCGAACCCTTGACGACCGGACCGGGATCGGGATCGGACATATTGAACGAGCGGGCAAACGTCACTCGCGCTCTCTCGCTCACCACGCGAATCGGTTCTTCTTCGCCGTTTTTACCTTGCCGGCGCCAGATGAGGGCGAACGGTTCGAATTGCACATCGCCGTTTTCGAGATGCTTCCACGACTTCGTATAGACAAACGCCTCGGGGGTGCGGAACTGATAACCCGGTTCACACGTCCACGGATGATCGGCGAGATACTTCTTCGCCCATTCGACGTTGTCGGCTAGAAACGACGGCAGTTCCGTCGGTGCTGACACCGCATGCGTTCGCTTTTGTTTCTGCATGAAATGCGGAGTGATCCATGTCGAATACGCCGCATAGACCGACGTCAGCAGAGACGACAGAATGACAGTTCGTACGACGACGCTGGCCGGCTGATACACCGTTTGCCGAACTCGAACTGTCTGACTCCACACCGACACAGGCTACTCCGTCGTTTCCTGAGGCATCAGCGAGATCACGTCGGTGATGTCGATCAGCCCAATGGGTTTTCCGTCGGCCTCGACCACCGGCAGTTCGCTGAACTTTCTCGTCGAGAGCACGTGCACCGCCTCTTCAACGGTGGCATCGGCATCGATCGTGAGTGGCCGTGCGGTCATCGCTTCACTTACCGGACGATCGAGTTGTCCTTCGCGATGTTCTTCGAGCAAGCGCACGAGATCGCTGTCGGTAAACAGGCCGACGATCAGGCCGCACTCGTCGACGACAATGACGGCACCCGTTCGCCGACCGGGCCGTTTGTGCGACTTGAGCATTTCGCGGATGATTTCATCGTGACGGGCGATACGCAGTTCGGGCCCATGCCGCATGATTTCGCGAACCGATTTGAGTTTGAGTCCCAGGCTGCCGGCGGGATGCAAAACGGCGAACTGTTTGGGAGAAAACCCTTTCAGCCGACTCACCACCAGGGCGAGGGTGTCTCCCATCGCAAGCATCGCCGTCGTGCTGGTCGAGGGGGCCAGTCCGTACGGTCCCGCTTCGCGGATGTTCCCCAGAGCAAGTGTAATCTCGGCCGCCGCACCCAGCGTGCTCCGTTCGTGTGCTGTGATCGCAATAATGGGAAGCCCCATCTGAGCAAGAATCGGAAGCAACCGGCTGACTTCCTCGGTTTCGCCACTGTTTGACAGTGCGAGAACGACGTCATTGGCGTGCAGACAACCCAGGTCGCCATGCACTGCTTCTGCGGGATGCAGAAAGTGTGATCGCGTGCCGGTGGAGGACAATGTCGCGGCGATTTTCTGACCGATGAGTCCCGCCTTGCCCATGCCGGTGACGATCACCGAACCTTTGCACGAATTGATCAGCTCGACGGCGTCGCAAAAATTGGCTTCGAGTTTTTTGGCGAGTGTTGCCAGCGTTTCCGACGCCTGTTGCAGAATCGACCGACCTTCAGCGAGTTGTTCGAATCGCGAATAGGGTACGATCGACGATGTGTGAGCCGAACTCATGAGATCATCCTTGAAATGAATTCACGTTCCCCCGCTCTGCCGGGGAACGTCGGTTTTCGTAGTTCCGCATCGCCGATGGGCTCACCCAACGACCTCGCCGAACATCCGAGAAACGGCCACGAATCGGCACAGAACCGGCCGATTCAAAAGGAGGCGAACTATACCCGAAAAATGCAATAAAGGTCAATGTGGGGTTAAGCGACTCCAAAAGTCGTAATTCATTATGATAAAAGTGGTTGCGCTTCGAGTGGCTACGGGTGGTCGACGGCCCGATCTTGGCACCGACAACCGACTTGTGATGCATCGAAATCGCCTGATGTAAATACTTCAATTCCAGGGATCGCGATTCGGCGTTGCTGACGGATTTCCTCCCGCGATAGAATTCACCCACGATGTCTCCCAACGTCTCCGACCGACTTGCCGATCTTGAAACTGCCGGTTTCATGCTGTGGCATAATCTGTTCTCGCTTGAGGAGATGAACGCACTCAGAATCGCTCTCGATCGGCTTGTCGAACACAACCAAAACGAAGACTCTATTCGTCGGCACAACGGAGGAATGTACGCCGCGCGGAACGTGCTCGAACTCTGTCCGGTCGCTCGTACGATCTGGCGAAAACCGGCTGTGATCGAGTGGCTGACAACGGTCCTCGGTCGTGGGTGCGGTCTTGTTCGCGGCCTGTATTTCGACAAACCGCCGGAACAATCGTGGGGGTTACCGTGGCACAAGGATTTAAAGATCGCCGTGCGTCCCGATCCGCCGGCGAGTCGTTTGTTCTCAAAACCGGGCCTTCGCGCCGGTGTTCCGCATTGCGAAGCACCGCTTGAAGTGCTCGAACAGATGCTGACGCTTCGCATCCACATCGATGCTCAAACCGAAGACAACGGCCCGCTCGCCGTACTTATCGGTTCACATCGAACCGGCAAAGAGATGCTCGTCGAGAACTTCGAGCCGCGAATGATCTGCGGAGAATCGGGAAGCGTTTTGGCGATGCGTCCGCTGTTGATCCACTCCAGCCACCGCGCGAAAAATTCAACAACGATGCACCGCCGGATCTTGCATCTGGAATTCGCGGCGAAGGAAGAGTTACCAGACGGGCATGTGTGGTGGGAGTTTTATGAGGTTGGCCAATAATGTCGAGCTTTGACTGAAAAAATGCAAAACTCGCTCTCTTTAGAGCCTGTTATGCACTTTGGATGGCGATTTTCGAGAGTAGGAGTCCGAGGAAGGCAAGCCAGTGCCA
>JAQCEJ010000120.1 GCA_027618475.1 Planctomycetota bacterium
TGAAACAACGATGCACGAGAGCGCAACGGCGAGGGGTAAAGGACTGAATTTTCTCGGTTTTTCAGGGCTTGGCGCAACTGCGTCCGGGAGGGTGCAGGGGGGATGAACGGCGAAACCTGTCAACCAGCGAAACGATGATTCCCAACAGCAGGAGAGACCTGATGCGCTAACGACTTGCGATCGTGGACTTCCCGTCAATGATCCAGATCGTATTCCTTGATTTTCCGATACAATGTCCGTTCACCAATGCCTAAGAGGGTGGCGGCTTCCGCGCGATTTCCGCTCGTCAGCTCCAACGCCTTCTGAATGTAATAGCGTTCCACATCATGCAGTGTTTTGCCTACGAGAAAATCGGAGGATGTCGACTCCTCGACGAAGCGAGTATCGCTGGCGTTGGTTTCGGGAGGAGCGATTTCTTCCGGGAGATCGTCGACATCGAGAACGCCGTCCATGTCGAGTACCATCATCCCTTCGACCATGTTCTTCAGCTCACGAATGTTGCCGGGCCAGTTGTAAATCATCAACGCATGCCGGGCGGGCTTGGTGATGCCGGTCACATCCTTTCCGAGCCGTTTCGAGTGTTCTCTCAAAAAATGTTCCATGAGCAGCGGAATATCTCCGCGGCGTTCGCGTAGCGGGGGAAGAAGGATATTGACGACCGACAATCGGTAGTAGAGATCCTCGCGAAATTTTCCGCTCTTGACCATCTCTTTCAGGTCGGCATTTGTGGCAGCGACAAGTCGAACATTGATATCGATCTCGTCATTCATTCCCAGCCGAGTGATTTTTCGTTCTTCGAGGACGCGGAGAAGTTTGATCTGCGTCTCCATCGGCATCTCGCCCACTTCGTCGAGAAATAGCGTGCCGCCGTTGGCATGTTCGAATTTGCCGACGCGTTTTCCCATCGCACCGGTGAAGGCCCCCTGCTCGTGGCCGAACAGTTCGCTTTCGAGAATACTCGACGGCAATGCCGAAATGTTGAGCGGCACGAACGGCTTCGTTTTGCGTTCGCTGTTTTGATGCAGAGCCCGAGCTACAAGTTCTTTTCCGGTACCGCTATCCCCTTGAATGAGGACCGTGGTATCGGTCGGTGCAATCTGCTTCAGCCGCGCGAGTATTTTCTGCATCGCCGGGCTGTTGCCGATCACCCCTTCGAATCCGAATTTTTCATCGAGACGGCGATTGAGTTCGGCGTTTCGACGGATCAGCCTGACGCGCGTCGAGGCTTTGTCGACGGCATGCCGTAATTCATTGATGTCGAGCGGCTTGATGAGATAGGTGTAGGCCCCCCCCTGCCCGGCATCGAGCGCCGATTTGTACGTCGCATGGCCGGTGAGAAGAATGACCTCGGCATTGGGAAGTTCTTCTTTCGCCTTGCGAAGAATTTCGAGACCGTCAACTTCGTCCATCATTAGATCAGTGACAATGACATCGAAATTCTCACTTTCAATCAGCGAGGCGCCGCGTTTGCCGGTCGTGGCAATCGTGCAATCGTAACCGACGCGTCCGAGGCTTTCGGCGACCGCCTCGGCATGGGCTTCATCGTCATCGACCACCAGGACGCTGACCTTGATAGACGACAGGTCGGGCGATTCTGTTTTCTCCGGATTCATCAACTCATTCCAGCGGGTTTGCTTGTCATCGGTTGGAGTTCTGTCGTGAAGGGCAAGAGCACAAGCCTCTGCTTGCCGCCCCACGAGTTCAAACCGGCAGTGTAACGAAACGAATCTCAATCGGCGACGATCACGGTAGATTTCTCGACGTTGAGATTTCTGTTCGTGGGGGAGCAGATCGGGGGAAAGTCGGTAGATTCACGTGGTTTTTCACCACTATCGCTACAGACATCGGGTGCTGTGCAACGAGAGAATCGTGACACAACTCCCTTTTCTGCCGACGACTTGAAGAAACTTGAATTGGCGAAGTCCTGCCATTTTCCTCGAACTCGCTCAATACAACCGCAAACTCAAGAGCGCATCGCGATACACCGGTTGTCGGCGCGTGAGGGCGAGTTTCGCGATCGTGCGATGTTCGGCGGCAAAATTCCAATTTTGAATGTGTTGAATTAATCGAGGTGGACGAAAATTGACCTCACGATTCCAGTCCGACCAGTGCGAGACAATTTGAGTCCAGGCTCGACACCGTTTGCTCCAACGAACATGGATCGGATCGAGGCTATACCATTCCTCCTGCGGTTTGATCACGTGTATTCCGTATTGTTCTCCTAACTTTTGTACCGTCTCATCCAGTTCGTAGACTCTCTGTTTCAACGTCGGCCACGATATCGACGAACTCGGAAAAAATAATGCGCGGGTTGCATAATAACGGGACGACGACATTTTCATCACGCTGGCCAGCGGTAATTGCGTCATAATGCATTCGGCATTCAAGGCCTGTAATCGGTTGATGGAATCGGTCAACCATCCATGAATCTGCTCGACCGAAAAACCGTAAAGGAGATCGTTACCGATATCGGTGATCAGCGCCATCCGCTTCTGTGTCAAGGTGGAATACTCATCGATTGCCGACCAGAGACGCGACTGAAGGATGCCCGGCAGTTCGCGGAGCAGCACCCGGCTGCGGGCTCCGTACGAGCGACCGTGGCCGCTCGCGGCAATAACATCAAGCGGCCCGGGGAGTCCGCGCGGCAGGTTTTCCATCAACCAGGGAAGACTGATTGTGACGTTGCTCGCACCAAGAATGATGATCTGCCTCGCCGAATTCTCGACGATTTCGACACCGGTTCGATGGGCAGTCATGCCAAATTGTACCGATGTAACTGCACCGTCAGATTCCCGGGAGTTCATAAAGCCCATTCAACATCGGCTGAACTTGATCGTTCTGCCAAAAATTCTTCAGACCGATCAACAGTTTACCAAAATTTTTGACGTCGATCGGCTTGATAAGATACGCTTCGACTTCCAGGCTCAAGCTCCGCATTCGGTCGGTTTCATCGGTCGACGACGTCATGACGACGACAGGGAGTGAGCGTAACTCTTCATCCTGACGTAGCTCGGTGAGAATTTCCCGCCCATCTTTTCCCGGGAGTCCGAGATCGAGCATCACGAGATCGGGACGGGGGGCTTTGCAGAACTTTCCGCGTCGCCAGAGAAACTCGGTCGCCTCGTTGCCATCGGTCAGCCACGTTAACCGATGCTGTAATTTCTGCTTCTTGAGGACACCCATCAGTAGTCTGGCAGAGGTCAGACTGTCTTCGATCAACAGGAGTTCCATCGGCCGACCGATGACTTCCTTGATCACTTCATAATCGGGAGTCGAGTCGGCTTGAGTCCAGTGTTGATGTGACATGAATATCCTCCTGGATTGAAGACAATTCAATCGGCAGCCGACCGCCGCATTTCAATGCCAGATCAGCGATGCGGCATCAGGCAAGCGTTCGGTTCCGTCGGTAACAAACTCCGCAGAGGCACGGTTCGTGTTGTAAGGTTATAGATTTGTGTTACGAATGAATTAACAGATCGATAATGTTTGAACTGACGTTACTATCCGGTGGGTGTCGGATTTTACGACCAAACGGCCGCACAACTTTCGGCTTTAAAGAGAAATGAAGCAGCCTGTTGAAAACAATTGACAGGATTAAAGATCGGGTAAGACTTTAATTGCTTTCCTGATCCTCCCGATATAATACCAAGAACCAATTGAGAAAGGGAAACCGAATTGTGACTGAAATGCCGATTTTCGCGAATCTGAATTTGGTCATTTCTAACGAGATATTCAGGGTAGAATTTCACCTGGTACGAAAGATCTAATCGGTTGAACGCGATTTTTCATCTGATCATCCTCACCCCGACTTGCAATAAATCAGGTTTGACAGCATGTGCTAATACAACTAACATCATTGCAGACAGTTCGTGGAAAGCGCACCGTTAGCGGCAGCCGAGATGTCGCCGGTTTGTTAAACGAATTGTTTCTGGTTGTTGTCCGCGTATTGAAAATGTTGTGCCGTCTGATGTCGGGGGGCACAATTGGGGTCATGTGAGCCTCGCTTCGCCTGTTCATGCGAAGCGAGGTTTTTTTATGGGAGAATGGCATGTTGCAGCGTCACCTGATGTACAAAAACGGATTTTCGTTCCTCTGTGGAATCGCCCTCTTGACAGGCAGCCTGTTCTTTTTGAACGCCGCCGATAAAAAGCCGAAATCGAACAAGAAACCGGATAAAGATTTGTCGGAATTCATGCGCGAAAAGCTGGCTGCTTCGAACCAGATTCTAGAAGGCCTGGCAACCGAGGATTTTAAGTTAATCCAGGACGGTGCTGTGAAGTTGCAAGACCTCAGCCAGGCCGAGAAATGGCGCATATCAAACGACGTCATGTACAAGCAACACAGCTCCGAATTCACTCGCGTCGCCGCTCAACTTCAGAAGCAGGCAAAGGAAGGAAATCTCGAAGGATCAGCCCTCTCGTGGCTTCAGGCAACCATGAGCTGCATCGAATGCCACAAATTCGTGAGATCCACGTTGATCGCCGAGCAGTAGACGACGGCGTACTCGGCCTGTTTCACTTCACGGGAGTGCGATTTCGTTTTTGACGCGGTCCGCCAGATTCACCCTAAATTGGGTAGCCCGGTTGTCCCACACCGGGTTATGATAATGTTCTCAAAGGATATCATCATGAACTGGCAATCTCTGAAAAACTCGGCGTTGTGTCAGCCCGGCGAACATCGGCTTTCGCGTCGGCGGATGTTGGGGACTGTCGCTGCCGGAGCGGCGGGACTCGGTTTCAGCCGTTTTCTCGATCCCGCTATCGCCGAAGAGGTGCGAGCCAATGACAAGCAGGTCATTCTCATCTGGCTCGACGGGGGAATGAGTCAGCTCGAAAGTTGGGATCCAAAGCCCAACACACAATTTGGAGGGCCGTTCCGCGCGATCCCAACGTCGGTTCCGGGCATCGAGGTCTGCGAATTGCTCAAGCACACCGCGAAACAGATGCATCACCTCGCCGTGCTTCGCAGCGTCTGCACGCAAGATAACAGCCACTCCGCCGGAGTCGCTCGCATCAATCGTGGCGACCCGAAAGATCGTGGCGTCGTCTATCCGTTTCTTGGTTCCGCCGTCGCCAAGTTGCTCGGACCGACCAGCAGCGGCATGCCCCCTTACATTTGGATCAAGCCTTACAGCGGCGGTTTCAAATCGAGCGACGCCGGTTTTTTGGGGGCCAAATACGGTGCTCTCGCACTGGGGGACGGAAAACCGCCCGAGAATCTGTTGCTCAACGAATCGATCTCCGTCACAGACAATGAGCTGCGTAACGAACTGCGAGCGAAATTCAACCAACGTTATGCCGTTGGTCGCCGCAAGGAATGGACCGAAGCCAACAGTTACGTATACGATCTCGCCCATACGCTGATGAGCCGCGAAGAACTCTTCGACGAATCGACTCTCAGCGACCGAGATCGCGAGCGGTACGGCACACACGAACTTGGCCGCCATCTGCTCCTGGCTCGAAAAATGGCCGAAACGGGTGTGAGGTTTGTGAAGGTTAATTCGTATCACTGGGACAGCCACGGCGACAATTTCAATGCGTGCGACAGCCTGATCCCTCAATTTGACAAGCCGTTCGCTGCGCTGATCGAAGACTTAGTCGAACGGGGATTGATGGAAAAGGTTCTCGTGATCGTCATGAGCGAATTCGGCCGCACGCCGAGGATCAACTCACACGTCGGTCGCGACCATTGGCCCGAAGCATGGTCGATTGCAATGGGTGGAGCAGGCATCAAGAAGGGAATCGTCTCCGGAAAGACTAACGCCGAAGGAACGTTTGTTGACGGTCCGGAACACGACATCGGGCACCTGTTTCACACGTGGTTCCGAGCGCTTGGGGTTCCACCGGAGCAGATGGAATACGACAACCACGGCCAACCGTTACCGGTCGCGAACGAAATGTGCGGCCCGGTTGAAGAACTTCTGGCGTAAACAATGGAAAGCACAATGGACGGCTCAGCATTGCTCGCACAGTTTGAACCAAAACCGACGGGGAAAGTCGTTGAATACCAGCGACAGCTCTTTCAGGCCCGGATCAGTCCTTGTGGCAAGTATCTTATCGCCAGCGGATACGATGCGACGGTGCAACGTTGGGACATTTCCGGAGACGAGATCAAACCACTCATTCCATTGACCGGTCACAACGCTTGGGTGCAATGCCTTGCATATATTCCTCAGACCGAGCGCATCATTACTGCTGACTCATGGGGACAGCTTGCCGTCTGGTCGTACGTCGATGAATCTCCGACTCCGATCTGGAAGAATGACGCCGCACACGATGGTTGGATTCGCGCCGTTGCCGCCTCGCCCGATGGAAAGATTATCGCTACTGGTGGGAATGATTTCACGGTACGGTTGTGGTCGGCTGAAGATGGATCGCTCATAAAAGAATTGCCGCATCCCGATAAAGTGTTCAGTCTCGCATTTCATCCGGCGGGTACGTCGCTTGCCTCTGGCGATTTGAAGGGAATTATTCGCGATTGGGATATCGCCGCAGGGTCCGTAAAACGCGAATTTGATGCGAAGGTTTTGTACCAGTTCGATCGAATTCAGGATTGCGGCGGCGTGCGTCACATCGCATTTGACGCCGCAGGAAAACAGTTTGTCTGTACCGGACAGAAGACACCAGGCGGCGGTTTCTCGACCGGTTTTCCGTGCGCTCTGCTTTATGATTGGGAGACGGGGCAACTCATCCAGGAGATGCAAGTCGGCGCAAATGACGATGGATTCGCCTACGATGCTCTTATTCACCCCACGGGTTTTGTGATGGCCACGACGTGCGCATTTCCTGGCAAAGGGTTCGTCTGGTTGTGGAAACCGGGCGAGGACAAGCCGTTTTATCAGAGCAATTCGATTCCTAACGGTCGCAGCATAAGCCTGCACCCTGATGGAAGACGACTCGCGCTTTTGGTTTCGGTCGCTCCCAACGCCAACGGGAGGCAGCTTGTCGACGGCGTCTATCAGGGTGGTTCGTCGAAGATTCACATCCTCGAATACGCCCCCGTCGAAGCGAGCGTGCCGGCGAATTCGTGACCCGAATTCTGCAATCGGCATACTACCGTAAGTGTGTGCAGGTGCATATAATGCGGGTGCGCTTTCGCCTATTTGTTGCTAGTTATCCGAATCGGAGTTCGTATTCGTGTCGCATAAGTTTCAAGTTCATCTCTCGGGATTAATCAATCTACTCTCGAATCATCTTTACAGCGGACCCGAGGTCTTCGTCCGTGAGTTGCTACAGAACGGCGTCGATGCCATTCGCGCCCGGCAATTTAAAGAACCCCAATTCACCGGCAAGATGTCGCTCGAACTAAGTACCCCTGTCAAAGGGGTTCCCACGATCACGTTTATGGACAACGGCGTGGGACTGACCGAGGACGAAGTGCATCGCTTTTTGGCGATTATCGGCGAAAGTTCGAAGCGAGCCGAAACGGGGGAACGGCCAACCGATTTCATCGGGCAGTTCGGCATTGGGCTCCTCTCCTGTTTTCTTGTCAGCGACGAAATTGTCGTCGTGTCGCGTTCGATTACCGGAACTCCCGCAGTCGAATGGCGCGGTAAGCCCGACGGCACATATCAACTCAAAACGCTCGACGCCGATCTCGCCGCAGGAACACAATCAATCGGTTCATGTAAATCCGAGTGCGAAGAATTCTTCGACGCCGAGCGGCTGACTGAACTCGCGAAGCATTACGGCGGACTGCTGCCGTTTCCGATTACGGTCGTCAGCAAAAAGGGATCGGACACCGTCAATACCGATGAACTCCCTTGGAAGGAAAAGGCATCCCAACCCAGAACACGCCAGAAGAATTGGATGAAATTCGGCGAAGAATTGTTCGGCATGAAATTTCTCGATGCCGTTCCGCTGATTTCGCAGGCGGGGGAAGCAGAGGGACTGGCATTTGTTTTGCCGCATAGCCCGAGTCTGTCGGCCAAGCGAAGCGACCGCGTCTATCTCAAGCGAATGCTGCTCTCCGAATCGGCCGATAAGCTGCTCCCGGATTGGGCGTTTTTCGTCAAAGCCGTCGTTAACGCCAACGACCTTCGTCCGACGGCTTCGCGAGAATCGTTTTACGAAGATCAGAAACTCGAACAGACACGCGAAGAACTCGGAGAATGTTTACGGCGGTATCTGGTCGATCTTTCGCGAAATCAACCGGAGAAATTTCGCAAGCTGCTCGGCGTGCATCAACTGGCTATTGAAGCCCTTGCCGTCGCCGATGACGATTGCTTCCGCTTGTTTATCGAATGGCTTCCGTTCGAAACGGCGGAAGGGCGCATGACATTGCCGGAATACCTCGAACGACACGATGTTGTGCGCTACATTCCGGATCTCGACCAATTCCGGCAGATTGCCCGCATCGCTGCCGCTCAGGATATCGGCGTTATCAACGGCGGCTATGTGTACTCGACGGAACTTCTGGAGAAGTTCGCCGAACTCAACGCCGACGTGCAGGTCACACTCGTAGAATCATCCGAATTGGTTCATGCGCTGGAAGACCTCACCGAAGGCGAACAGGACGTTGCTGACGATTTTCTGCAGACGGCCGAAGCGGCTCTCCGATCGTATCGCTGTGCGGTCGATTTGCGTAAGTTTCAGCCGAGTGAACTGACGAGCTTATTCAGCATTAATTCCGAAGGCCGATTCTTGCGGTCGCTCGAACAATCCCAGGAATCGGCCGATTCGATGTGGTCGGGGGTTTTAAACAACCTTGTCGGTGCGCAGTCGGCGGCATCTTCACGGGCAACGCTCTGTTTCAATCAGGCGAATCCATTAATCCAAAAGCTGGTTGCGCTGGGAAAGCAACCGACCGTCCACCCCGCCGTGCAGATGTTGTATGTGCAAGCGTTGTTGATGGCACATCAGCCGCTCAGTTCGAAAGAATGGAAACTTTTCAACGAAGGTCTGCTGACATTCGTCGAATCGGGCCTGACGTCGTAAATCATCGACGATTAACAACACACATTCATCTTTTCGAGAACGACCATGAGCGACGAACGTAATGATGACCCGCGGGCTGCCGTCGATGAACTGATGGAGCAGGCCTATGAGTTCGATTACGGCACAACGCAAATTGCACTCATCGAAGAAGCGGTTCGTATGGCCGATTTGTCGGGCGATACCGAATTAGCATTCGGCATCCGCCAGGAATTGATCGACGCCGCGACGATGGGAGGCCGGCCCGACCTGGCGCTCGTGTCTTTCACCTGGTGTCTCGCACAGTACGACAAAAACCCCATAGCATTCAACACGCACAACATGCTCTGGAAATACAAATGGATTCTGGCATCGCTGGCCGAGTTCCCACAACTGACGCGCGAGCAGATCGACGCAGCGGCAAACGACATGGAAAACCGTACGGTGAATGAAGGCTTCACCCGCCATGCCGTAGAAACGATGCGCTGGAAACTGGCCATGGATTTGGGCGATCACGAAGAAATGCAGCTTGCCTACGAACGAATGCGGAAGACTCGCCGCGATTCTTTGAGTGATTGTAAGGCGTGCGTGCAGAATTGCGCCGCCGAACATTATGTTCTGCTGGGAAAACCGAAATTTGCCCTGCGCGCGGCCGATCCGATTATCGGCGGCCGTATGAGCTGCAGCGAGATTCCCGAACTCACCTACGGCACGATCCTGCGTCCGCTGTTCCAACTCGATCGGCTCGACGACGCCATGGCGATGTATGTAAAAGGTTACAAGCTTGTCGCAAAAAACCCTGAGTTTATCGACACCGTAGCCGAGCACATGCAGTTTCTCGTAATGACCGACAACGACAGCAAAGCGCTGCAACTGATCAGCAAACATCTGCCCGTGGCGCTGGCAACTCCCTCGCTGCTTAAGCGGATGAAGTTCATATTTGCGACGGTGCAGGCCTTTCTTTCGTTCGAATCTAAAAGAAAGGATTCGGTCAAACTCCGCCTTCCGCCGAAAACTCCATTCACTCGCGCCGACGGCGTCTATCCGGTTGGCGAACTCCGTCAGGAATTCGCTGCTGCCGCTCGCGAATTAGCCACTGCCTTTGATGCCCGCAACGGCAATTCGTACTATGTAGATTATCTGGTAAAACTCCCCGAATCACTCGCCCATATCAAACCGTTGCCTGTACCGACACAGAAAAGAAAATCAACAGAAAACGACGAAGAGTGATGCATTTACATATAAATGCTCTACATTCCAAAGCTTCTACGACTCAATTCAGCAGAAAACAATGGATTTTGTCCTCCTGCTCACTCATCAGAAATGCCACTTTTAACATTCTGGAATTGAGACACGGGGTTTTTGCGTGGTATACTGACAGTCGTTGATATCAACCAACGTCCGACAGCAGAACGCTGGCAGCTGAAGGAACCAGATTCGGTGTTCCAGACGAATTCACAAAATGACTATTGGCTGACGCCTCCCTGTACCCGTCGTCATGCAATGCAAATCGGCGGACTGGGCTTAATGGGCGTCTCACTCTCCCGTTTGCTCGAAAGTCAGGCCCGCGCAGCGACCACGGGAACAACACCTCTCGCCGACAATGCCATTATTCTATTTCTCAGCGGTGGTCCCAGTCATATCGACATGTGGGACATGAAGCCCGAGGCGAGTGCCGAAATACGGGGTGAATTCAGCCCGATTGCCACAACGGTTCCCGGGTATCAGATCAGCGATCAGATGCCGAAACTGGCTCAGCAGGTACATCGTGCCACCGTCGTGCGGTCGATGCACCACAGTGTCAACAACGCCCACGCAGCGGCTGTTTACACGTCGATGACAGGTCACGACCGGGGCGATGCTAAAGTCGCTATCGGCGCCAGTCCCGAGGATTACCCCTGTTTCGGTTCGGTGATGCAGTTGATGCGCCCGACCGATCGACCTGTCGTGCCACACGTTTCTCTCCCGTATCAAACTGAAGAAGGAAAAGGAGGACCGCCACAACCGGGCTATTATGGCGGAATTCTCGGCCGAACGTATGATCCGTTGTTCGTACTCAAGGATCCAAACGCTCCTGATTTCGCCGTCCCCGAGTTGACGTTGATGACTGACGTCACCGCCGAACGATTATCTCTTCGCCGAGGCTTATTTTCCGAACTCGATCAGCAATTACGATCTGAGGAATCGCAATCGGTGACGTCGTCGATGTCAAGTTTTCAAGACCGAGCAATGCAACTCTTGCTCGCCAACGAAACGCAAAGGGCATTTCAGATATCCGATGAATCCGATTCGTTGCGAGATCAGTACGGCCGAAACATTTATGGGCAGAGCGTATTGATGGCCCGCCGGTTGATCGAAGCAGGAACTCGCGTCGTCTCGATTTCGTGGGCTCCTGACGCGAATTCCACTTGGGACACTCACGGCAGCAATTTCGTAAAGCTCCGCGGCGAACTGCTGCCTCAATTCGACGCGGCATGTTCAACGCTGATCGCCGATCTCGCCGATCGGGGACGACTCGATCGCACGCTTGTCATCGTGTTGGGAGATTTCGGCCGCACACCGAAAATCACGGGGAACAGCCCTCCGCATGGTCGCGATCACTGGAACTTCTGTTACAGCATTATGCTCGCAGGAGGCGGAATCAAAGGGGGATATCAATACGGCACTAGCGATGCGATCGGCGCCTTCCCGGCGTCGAGCCCGCTTGTACCGGGCGACATCGTCGCCACGATTTACCACGCCTTAGGCATTTCGCACGAAGAACTGATCTACGACAAGACGAACCGCCCACACCGATTGGTGCCCGAGGGAGATATTGTTTTCGATCTGCTGGCCTGAATTCTGTGCCTGATTTTTCGCGAGCGAAGGTCGTTCAGCGTTTGAGATCGCTCCAATAGACATGTCCAGTCAGGGGAGCCCCTGTCCGAATGCGCCAAATCAACGAACGAGTCTTGCGTTCGATGATCCATGCCGGGCGAAACACGATTTTCACAGAATTGTGTCCGGAGACATAATTACCATCTCGGTGGATGTGGCGAACCAGTTGGTGCGTCGATCGGCATAGTGAGTAGGTTCCGAAGTAAACCGATGCTGAAACGAATAGCACAATCACGAGATTGAAACCGGCGTTCCTTGTGACCATATGGAACCTTTCATCTCGCCAGTTCATGCAGCATGACGTTGAGTGGAAGGAATCGCATCCGTTTCGTGACCTTGCGGAACTTCTTCCGCCACGAAACGATCGACGATACCGGTCAGCACGTTTCTGGCCTCGGGAGCAGGGCTGTAGATCACCGACTTTAACACGTTCATGTCATGTACGATCTCATCCCAGCTGATCGGTTCGCGGCGGGCACAGAAAATCTTGTCGTGAACCTTCACCGCCCCTTGCTCGGCGGAATAGAAAAGTTCTTCGTACAACTTTTCGCCGGGACGCATACCGGTGAATACGATGTCGATGTCTTCTGGAAACTTCAGTCCCGAGAGAAAAATCATATCTTTTGCGAGGTCGACAATCTTGACCGGTTCTCCCATGTCGAGAATCAACACATCGCCCGAGGTTCCGATCGCACCGGCCTGCAATACAAGTTGTACCGCTTCGGGGATCGTCATGAAAAAGCGAACCATGTCGGGGTGCGTGACGGTGATCGGTCCTCCCGCTTCGATCTGCCGGCGAAACGTTGGCACGACGCTTCCGGCGGAATTGAGCACATTGCCGAATCGCACCGTAATGAACTGCGTCGACGAGCGTTCGGAAACCGCCTGCAAATACTTCTCGGCGACGAGTTTGCTCGATCCCATGATGCTCGTCGGTCGAACGGCTTTGTCTGTCGAAATCATCACGAATCGCTGAACGCGAAATTCATCGGCGAGATCGACAACCGTTTTTGTACCAAGAATATTGTTGCGGATCGCCTCTTGAGGATGATCTTCCATCAGAGGAACATGCTTGTAAGCCGCTGCATGAAACACCAATTCGGGACGAAATTTCACCATCACCCGCCGCATCGAGTTTTCGTCGACGACGTCGGCAAGCACGAAATGCGTTCGCACCGAAGTGTCGATCTCTTTGAGTTCCTGCTCGATGCTGAACATACCGAATTCGGATTGATCGACGAAAATGAGTTCGGCGGGATTGAGATCGAGAATCTGTCGGCACAACTCGGAGCCGATGCTCCCAGCTGCCCCGGTAACCAGCACGCGTCTTCCAGTAACGTAACCCTGAATTGCCACCCGGTCGAGATCTGCTGGTTCACGGCGGAGCAGGTCGGCGATGTTAACGTCACGAATCGTCAGCTTATAACGACCACTGACAATTTCATCGACCGCCGGAATGACGTGGGCCTTTACATTCGAGTCAGAACAGTATTGCAACAACTGGCGAATCCGTTTTCCCGAAAGAGTGCTCGGGATGAGCAGATGGCTGACACGTAATTTTTTACAGAGCCTTTTCCAACCCAAGCGAATCGAAAATACGGGAACTCCGGCAAGCAACGTTTTTCGATGCCGTCGGCTTTCATCGGTGACAAAACCAACGGTCCGAAAGTTGTTTTTCGCGGTCTTTACCGCGCGATAGAGATTGATGGCCGTGGAGTCGATTCCGTAAATCAACGTCGCTTCGCGTCCACGCCGCTCGTTACCGCTGATCGACCACCAGGGACGAAGGATTTCTTCGTAGTATCGAATCATCGTGCGCAACAACCCCGAGGCCAGGATCGTCAGCATGGTGTCGATAATGATAACCGATTGCGGTATCTGGCGTTCGAAGAGCTCCAAAGAGTTCAGGCCGTATACACAGGGAACGGCGAGAGATGCGCCGGCAATGATCCAGAGCATGTCGGCCAGTGTGGCGTATCGCAACGTGCGACGCCATTCGCCGGTCATCCCACAAACCATCGCTTTGATCAAGAGTACGAAAGGCAGCGTATTCCAGAACTGTGCAATTCTTCCCGCAGACGGTTCGAAGTCGAAACGCAGCAGGAATGCGCAGTAATAGCAAATGCAGTACAGCGCAAAATACAGCGGTAACACTGCGACCAGTCTGTGTTTCATGGGTCTAACCAAAAAATCGATAGTAGGCATATACAGACTCTACACAGAATTCCCCACACCTTATTGCACACGAAATCGAGTGTGCCAGATCATCCAGCCAGTGAACGGGGTGGCAGAGGTATTGATACGGGGTGTGCCTGATAATTAAATTTGTTGGATCTGTCCAGATCAGATTCCAGGAGCAACTTCAATATGAGCTGACTGGTATTTCCCGAACCATATAAGTCGCGTTCCTGTCCGGCACTGTCGATTGCGCGGGTCATTGCCGTCAGAAAACCGTTCCCATCGACCGGCGAACAGAGTCGATTCCAGCCCGAATCAACGAGTTCCATCCACTCGGTTTCCTCCCGGAGCGTGACGCAGGGAACACGGTAAAAATACGCTTCCTTCTGTACCCCTGCCGAATCGGTCGCGATGATCCGGGCATTTTTAACAAGCGAAACCATATCGAAATAACCCACAGGATCGAGCACGATCAATTCGCGGGTCAGCGACTCGAACAGATTGAAATCATTTAGAATCTGAGCCGTTCGGGGATGCAGAGGAAGAACAACCGGCATCGTCTCGGTGAATCGCTGCAGGCCTTCAAAAATCGCCGTCAACTTGACCCGACTATCGGTATTTTCGGCCCGATGTACGGTCGCCAGAACATATTCCTTTTCGGTTAAACCCTGGTCGCGAAGAATGGTGCTTTCCTGCTCTGCCTGCGCGGAGAAATACAACGCCGCGTCGTACAAGACATCGCCAACCATGTGAATGCGATCGGGATCGAACCCTTCTCGAAGCAGATTTTTACGGGCCGTCTGCGTCGGCGCAAATAGAATGCTCGACGCATGATCGGTCAGAATACGATTCACTTCTTCGGGCATTTTCTTATTGAGCGACCGGACTCCGGCTTCCACTCGGGCTACCGGAATCTGAAGCTTAACCGCCGCAAGTGCACCGGCGAGAGTCGAGTTGGTCGAGCCGAAAACGAGCAGACAATCGGGCTTTTCCTGGTGCAAAACCACTTCAATCGACTCCATCAGCCGGCCGGTTTGCGCACCGTGCGGGGCCGATCCGATGCCGAGATGATACCTCGGCTGGGGGAGACCCAACTCCCGAAAGAAAACGTCCGACATATTGGCATCGTAATGCTGGCCGGTGTGCACCAGCACTTCGCTGAACCCCTTCCCCGCACTCAACACACGAGACATCATCGCGACCTTGATGAAATCTGGACGGGTACCGACCACAGTGACTATCGATTTCACAGCGGAAGACATGGCGTAACTTTCGGCGGGGAAATGCATTACATGTGAAGAAAGGGGGCGGGCTGAGAGGACGTCGAACCCGCCGAAGGGAGCCCGAATCTTCGCAAAAACCGCAAGATGCGGCAAGAGCGATCTGATGGAGATTACCTCGATTGGTCGCGGTCCCGTTTCACGTGAAACGAGACCCACACATCAACAATGAATTTCTCACAGCTGTTAAAATGGTGAATATAAATCGATTTTTACTGGTCTCTGCCCAGCTACAAAACGTGTTTGGGCATGTGCAGATCGAGCGCAAAATGCCCCTTCGCGCGCTCAAATCGCATCTAAATTCACCAAATGCGCCCGATTCTGCACGAAAATGCGCGAGTTTTGCACATTCATAAACAGACTGCGCGTGTCAGAATGCGAATGATGGGGCCTTTGCGTAAAATTTCGTCTGTTTGAGAATCGTTGCCTGAAACGGTGCCACTCGCGTACGGCCAGGGATCGTCTTGTCCCCTAGAAGAGAGGTAGGTTGCGCTGCGCAACCTATCGTACGCGATTCTGTTTCCCCCCCACGAGCGTCGGGGTTCACCTCAGTATTGTTCGGCACGAAATTTGCGCCCTAGCTTTAGGGTTGTCAATTTCTGCCAATCTGGCGTGATG
>JAQCEJ010000121.1 GCA_027618475.1 Planctomycetota bacterium
TTCGCCGGGCTTCTTCGTCGGCTTGAGGCGAAAGGAAATCGGCCCCGTATCGTTGCCCGCCAAAAGATCGTTCATGGACTTGGCGATCTTGCCTCTGGCCTGCTCGATGGAGAGGGGCTTGTCGTCGGCGGGTTGTTGTTTGCTGGTCATATAACGATTCCCTTCTTATACCTGTTTCAACTGCCCACTCTGAATAAGCCGGTCGAACTGCTGCTCAACCCGACTCGGCATTGTCCCGCCTCGGACCAGCATTCCCAGTTCCATGTTGATCGTGAACGCTTGCATTGCTGGTACGCAACCGCGAAATATGCTGGAATCCATTTTGTAGGCCTCTCTTGTTGCCGCCATTTGTCGCCGACAGGCGTTGTAATGTCAACTCGAGATAACCGTTCTTAACGTGAGGATTGGCATTTCAATTCACGCCAGAGAACGGACATCTTTTTGATGACTTTCCATCGCCGATAAGGCACAATCGTCCTGAGATCCTGCCGGAATGCACTTGCATCGAACACCGCCAGCAACGAGAATAAGCAGATGCTGATGCGAGTTGGGCCTTAGCCCCTTATTTTCCCCTTACGTCGGGATTACTATGCTACGAATCGTAGGACATTCCACCGCGGCATGTGACGGAATTAGACGACGCGATGCACTGACGGTGGGGGGCTTGTCGCTGTTTGGCGGTTTGACATTGTCGCGAGTTCTTCAGGCGCAGCAAACCAATGCGACGGCTATCGCAAATGAACCGCATCATCCGGCAAAAGCGAAATCGGTCATTTTGGTGAACCTGTTCGGCGGGCCTCCACATATCGACATGTTCGACTTAAAGCCGCACGCGCCCGACAATGTACGTGGCGAATTTAAACCGATCTCGACGTCGGTGCCGGACGTACAAATCTGTGAGCTGTTGCCGCAGCTGTCCAAAATCATGGATCGCGCGACGCTTATTCGCACGTACTCGCACAAATACAACAGCCATAATCCGTATAATGTGTTGACCGGCTTCGATGGCGGAAACGATCGCGAGAATTACTTTGCCAAGCGTAGCGATCATCCCGGCATGGGCTGCATCATGCAGTATCTGGGGATGGGGTCACGTGATATTCCATCGTATGTTGTCATGCCAGCATTTCCCGGCTATACGCAGGCACTTCGTCGTTCGGGGCCATACGGCGGCTATCTGGGCGCACAATACGATCCGCTGTTTACCGTGTGTGACCCGAAATTCGAACGTGAGTCAAAAGGAGATTACGACCACGTCATGGCAATTGGTGAACCGGTCCTCCCCTCAGCGGGTGAGTTACCCGACATCTCGGCAGACCGTTTAGACAAGCGTCGCTCGCTCCTTGAACAGATTGACGATCAACGACGGGTTCTGGATGGTTCCAGAGCCGTCGAAAGCATGGGGCAGTTTCAACAACAGGTTTTTTCTCTGTTGACATCACAGAAAACGCAAAACGCATTCGATCTGCATTTGGAACCCGATGCCGTGCGCGATCGTTACGGCCGTAATTTATGGGGATCGAGCACCCTGATCGCCCGGCGTCTCATCGAAGCAGGGTCGACATTGGTTAACGTTCATTGGGAAGCAAAAAACGGCAGCCACTGGGATTTGCATGCCAATAATTTCGGTATGTGCCGATCGCAGATGCCACAACTCGATCAAATGACGTCGGCACTGGTTCTCGATCTTGAAGAGCGAGGATTGCTCGATTCGACACTCGTCGTCGTGATGGGTGAAATGGGACGGTCGCCGCGCATCAACGGTGCTGCCGGACGTGATCACTGGCCGCAGTGCGGATTCGTATTGATGTTCGGCGGTGGTACGCAACGAGGATTTGTTATCGGGCGCACCGACAGTCAAGCCGCGTATCCCGCTGATCGCCCGGTATCGGCGGGTGATATGGCATCGACCATTTATCAGTTGATGGGCATCAACCCTGAGATGACCGTCGAAGATTTGAATGGCCGACCAATTCATATGAACCACGGCGGCGATCCGGTCTGGGAAGCGATCACCTGACAATATGGTTTGTGGTCGTTAAGATTTTCTCCCAGCTGCGGTTAGCCGGTTGCATTAGCCGGCAGAAGAACCCGTTGATGCCTGCTCTTGAGGGCACCCCACTTACCTGTACCCCTGGAACTATGTGGAACAAAGTTCAACAACTATTAGGGCTCATTCGATTCAGCCACACGGTCTTTGCTTTACCGTTTGCGCTGCTTTCTGCCATTATCGCGTGGCGGGAAACACCATTTCGACCGCAGGATCTGCTGGGCATTCTTCTTTGCATGGTGTTTGCCCGCTCGGCGGCGATGGCGTTCAATCGTATCGTCGATCGGCATTATGACGCTCAAAATCCACGAACGGCCGGCCGACATATACCCGCGGGATTGCTTAGCGTTCAAGCCGTGGCGGTTTTTACTGGCATCTGCATGGTCGGCTTCGTGGCTTCGACCTTATTGTTCTGGCCGAATCGATTGCCGTTGTATTTGTCAATTCCGGTACTTGTGTTCCTGCTCGGGTATTCTTATGCCAAACGATGGACGGCGTGGTGTCATTATTGGTTATCGGCGGCATTGATGCTTTCTCCGTTGGCTGCGTGGATAGCCATAGCCGGCACCTGGGATTGGCCCCCTGTATTGCTCGGCACGTCAATTTTCTTCTGGGTGGGAGGTTTCGATATCATTTATGCCTGCCAGGACACCGAATTCGACCGTGCGGCGCAGCTCAACAGTCTCCCTGCACGCTGGGGAATCAAGCCGGCGCTGCGGGTGGCGTTACTGAGTCATGTGATTACGATTGTGAGTCTGTTGGGATTGTATTATGTCGCCGCCATGGGGCCGCTGTTTCTGGTCGCCGTGCTCACTGTTGCCGGTCTTTTGATTTACGAACACTGGCTCATCCGTCCCGATGATCTAACACGCGTCAACATCGCTTTCTTCAATGTCAACGCAGTGATCAGCCTCGGGCTGTTATTGATCGGTATGATGGACATCTGGTGGATGTCGCCAAGGTAGACAGATCGCTTCGAAAACATATTCGTCTCTTGAAGTCAGCCCAATCGCAGTCGCGATTAAATAGAACTTCGCGTCTTTCTCATCTGCTCTGTCGTTAATCTTCCAGATACTTTCCCGCAAACCCATCGCAGCTGACGCCAACTCTGCCGGGAAGATATCGATTCGCGATGTCGATTATACGTTGGCGAAAGTCCAGGTCGGTGGATTCGGGATCGATGGCACGCATTGCCGCCGGCAAATCTGTTTTTAATGTTCGCTGTCCGTTATTAGAGCCGTCACCGCCGATGAAATGGTCGAGCACGACGGCATTGGAGACATTGGCAACTGTCTTGAAAAATTCATCGGGACAATCCATTGGTAATATCGGAGAAACAGTGACGACGGTAAACAACCCCGCCGCTTTTGTCGCTTCACACGCCTTTAATCGCTGCTCAACACTGCTGCACGGCGGTGGCAAGCCCGGCAAGCAGTCGCGATCGGATTCGATCGAAATGTGCACTCGCACACAACATTTTGACTTTAAGTCTATGAGAATGTCGGTTGCGCTTTGCACAAGATGCGAGTGCGTCTGCAATATGAGTTCATCAGGAGGATTATCGCACATTGCTTCAAGCACCGATCGGGTCACGCCATACCTCCTTTCCTGAGGCACGAAAGGATCAGTCGAACTCGATAGAAAAATGGAAAACGGTAACCCTCTTCGTTCAGCCCAGTTCTGTTCGCGAGATACATGATGCCGATACGATTCGGCGGCGTTTGTGCGAACTTCCAGAAAACTTCCCCACGTTCGGCCTTGGAGCACATAACGATTGTGCTGCACATAACACCCGACACCGCAGAGTGAGTTACCATAGCTGCATCCACGATATGGCTGTAGCGAATGCGATGTCACACCAGAGAGATAACCACTGGTCCGAGTCAGGATATTCTTGACGGTCGATTCGGTGATCTCAAGCGACATGGGAAAACATTGGCAAGGCCTCGCTGCTAACGAGAAACTTCGACAGCAGGCGTTTTACTCCAACCGGAACTCAGTTGCTCGACGACCAGCCGGCCGACGTTTAATGACGCCGTAGCCGCTGGAGAGGGAGCGTTGCAGACATTAACGATGCGATCGGTTTGAGTGATAAGAAAATCGTCGACAAGATTTCCGTCTCGCGTTAAGGCCTGAGCCCGAACGCCTGCAGGAGCAGGGACAAGGTGCTCGCTGCGAATTTCGGGCAGCAGCCGTTGCAACTCTCTTACGAATGCCGCTTTACTGATCGATCTCCATAATTCTCCCATACCGGTCTTCCAATTCTTCATCGCCATTCGAATAAATCCGGGATATGTCAACGATTCGTAGAGGTCGAACAGATTAAATGATGTCAACGTATATCCCTCGCGGGCAAAGGCAAGCACTGCATTCGGCCCGCACTCGACACCGCCGTGTATTGTTGTGGTAAAGTGTACTCCAAGAAATGGGAATTTCGGGTTCGGCACCGGATAGATCAACGTGCGACAAAAGTCGTGAACTTCGGGCTTCAGGTCATAATATTCGCCACGAAAGGGAACGATCTTCGCATTGGGTGCATTTCCACTTAATCGGGCAACTCTGTCAGACTGCAATCCACAACAATTGACGACATAGTTTGTCGTGAAGTCGCCACGAGTCGATTTGACAACGATATTGGAGGGAAGAGTTTCAATTGCGGTTACTTTGGCATCAGTGACAATCGTTCCTCCCGCTTCGCGAATCCGTACGGCGAGTCGGGTACAGACTTGCTTGTAGTCAATGATACCCGCTTCCGGCACATGAATGGCCTTGATACCAGCAACATGCGGTTCGATTTCAAGTAAACGCTCACGTTCGATCATCTCGCATTTGACACCGTTTTCCTGCCCTCGTCCGTAAATGCGATCGAGATTCGGCAATTCGTCTTCGCTCACGGCGACGATAACCTTGCCGCAAAGTTTGAAAGGGATATTCTCTCGCATGCAGAATTCCTGCATCGCGAGTTTTCCTTCGCGACAATTGATCGCTCTGAGCGATCCAGGTTTATAGTAAATGCCCGAATGCAACACACCCGAATTGTGCCCTGTTTGATGATGGGCGAGGACGTGTTCTTTCTCGAGAATGGTGATCTTAAGGTCGGGGTATTTTTCATAGAGACGATAGGCTGTGGCCAGACCAATAATCCCGCCGCCGATGATCAAAACGTCGCTGTGAGACATGTGTTGCAGTTTCAATGAAGAATAGGGAAGAGAATCAATGTACTGTCATTAAGACAAAGAACCAAGACGACTTATTCGGAGTTCCAGAATCGGGAATATGGCTTCGATGGTCAAGGCTCCGCAATGGCATTTACTGTCACCTTTAGTGTTCCAGCATTATTGTCCAACGACGAGAATGCATCGTTTACACGCAGATACAGCGTACCGGTACGTGACGCCGTAAATGTCGATTCCTTCCCGATAACGACGATCGGCATAAGAATTTCCGAACGCTGCTCATCCTTCTGATTCTCGACTTCGATTATCGACGATTCCTTATGAATGACCCCGATCAGTCGTCCCAACGGCAGGCCTTGATTATACCGAAATGTAATTCCCTGTGGTTCGCTAGGCCACGGGCTGGGTTTATCAGCGAGCGAAAACTGCCCCGATGCTGTGACCTGATATGTCTTTCCCGCAACCAATTTGACAGCCGACGATTGCCAGCCTCGGTCGGCTGCGATATCAACCGACGCAGATTGACCGGCCTGGAGTTCACGCCCCCTGCGGAAATCTACGGCTGCCCGTTCGAAATCGTAGCCGGGACAGATGCCGTGAGAAAACCAGATCCATTCTATCTGTAAGTCTTCGGCATCTTCATCAAAGAGTCGATGCATCGTTGCAGCAAAGTCGTCGAAACCGCGATGTTGCCCTAGTTCGCGAAATCGCTCACGGTAACGGGGATGTGAATCCAGGAATTTACACATTCCCCACGACCAGACATATGCGGCATTATCCAACCTCATGAATGCATTCGTATCGAATGCCACAACTTCATTAAAGGATTTTCCGCCATTCTCTCGAATATCCAACTCCATCAATTTAATCCGTCCCGAATACGTCAGAATATCGAGTTCGTCGGGTTGAGGCAGAATGCGAAATTCTGCCCGGCCTTTTTCATCGACACGATGAATCCCGAATAATTCCGCCATTCCTTCGAGATACCACAAGGGTGAATTCGTCCCTGGCAGCAACGTCATAAAACAATGTGTCGCCTCGTGAATGACGAGATGTTTCAGATAATATGTTTCACCGGGGACATTGACCCAGAATTCCTGTCCTCGATGTCTGCCGTTAATAAATGGCGGCAGATTCTTTGGGGCTAACCCCGCCTCTTGAAACAGCTGACGATCGCGAAGAACGTAACCGGTGACCTGATACTCAGCCCCATCTTCGGCCGGCGGCATCTTGCCGAAGTAATCTTCGAGCGCATCGAATGATTGATCGATCAACGGCATAATTTCGCGGGCCATCGTTTCATTGACGTCCGTGTATAACACTAACCGTTTCGATTCAAATCGCATCACTCCAAGCGAGGCAAGGCTTGCGTCGTCGAACTTCGGGCGACTGTCAGGTGGGCGAAATTTTAATTCATCGGCGTTTGTTTCTCCCAGCAATGCAATCAAACACGCTAAGACCGCACAGATAAAACGAAACTCTTTCGAAGTCGTCATCCGTTTGCAATTGGTCAACAGCAAAAATAGCAAATTCAACAAATCAGGGAACCTGAAAGAGAATGGCCGTGAATAAATATGAGTAACAAACAATTCATCCGCCCGATTGAGAATTGTCGTATCAGGCGTTACTGTCATATTAACAATTGAACCTGATTTTCCTATGGAAAATGTGACTTCGCCACCGTCAACGGAGTTCAAAATGTCCGATTTTATTTATTGCCTTAATTCAAGTACGATTCGTCCCACGCCAATTTTGGAAAAGATTCGCATCGCCGGTACGACCGGTTACGAAGCCATTGAATTGTGGCACGATGACATCGATGCCTACTTAAAGCAGGGAGGAACGCTTTCGGATATTAAGAAAGCTCTCGACGATCAACGGCTTAACGTACCAACGACGATTTATTTGAAAGGCTGGTTTGATACTACGGGAGCCGAACATCAGAGGGAACTCGACGAATGTAAACGGCGGATGGAACAGGCGGTCGCAGTCGGTGCAGAGTACATCATTTCCGGCCCTCCCGCAGGTAAGGCAGATTTCGAACTTGGTGCCAGGAATTATCGGGAATTGCTCGAAATCGGTCTGGAAATAGGTGTGAAACCGGCAATGGAATTTCTCGGATTCGTCGACGAACTGAACACGATTGATGACGCCTTGACCATCGTCCAAAAAGCTGGTCATCCTGCCGGAACAGTTGTGCTCGACCCATTTCATATCTTTCGGGGGGGTGGGGCAATGGAAGCAATTTCGCGGCTCGCGGCAGATCAGATTGCGATCAGTCATTTTAACGACACCCCGGCAAGTCCGCCGAGAATCGAACAACACGATAAAGACCGTGTGATGCCTGGCGACGGCCATCTGGATTTAAAGCGATATTTGCAGCTGCTGAAGCAGACCGGTTACAACCGATGGTTGTCTCTGGAACTCTTTCGCCAAGACTTATGGAGCCAAAATCCTGAATCTGTGGCACGTGATGGCCTCGAACGTATGCGTCAAATTGCCGAGGAATTCTGAACCTGTTGCCGATTTTGATGTCTTGACGAATGGCACTTAAGAAATATCATCGCTGCAACCGATTTTGGGGAAGTGACACGGCGATTGTTGTCAAAAATCGCGTGACAGTAACACGTTAAGATGTCGCTGGCGAGATTCGGGGTAGTGGTACAGTTTGGAAATTCTCGCCGTGATTGACTGAACGGCTGGCCCGTCGATATAATTCCGCCAGTCCAGCCGAACAACACAATCTGAATACATCGCCGCAAGGCGTATTAAACCCGCTCCACGTTCGGCTGGACACTGAACCGGAGCGGGTTTTTTGCGCTTTAATGCCGGGGACAACGCCAATGGCACGCCGCCAAGTCGTCAGCGTTCGCAGATCAACTCACACAAATCTGATTGCGGGACTGGCCAATCCGGGTGAGCCGTGGTCTCCGCGAGCCAGTGAAAAAGTCATTGCCGATATTGAATCAAATGAACATAGCTACTTTGTCATGGTGTCTGAAGGTAACGCACAGTTCATCCAGGTTGGCAATGGCGACAACGGCAAGTATCTGTATATCAAGGGCGAAAAAACTGGCCGAAACTATTTGCTCGATTTGCCGAACTATTGATCGGAACTGGATTGATCGGGATGGATTTCAAAAGAATGAAACGTATTTCCGTATGACATAAACCCTTCGGATGGCGAGTACAGCACGTCGCCATACACTTCGGTATTTGCAACGACAGACATCTTTCCAATCAGTTTACGAATTAGCCATCGTCTGATTTTACTAATCATTCGCTTCATGCAAAAACCCCGATTGATTGTTACGTCAACCGGGGTTTCGTATTGCTCGCGCTGTCACACGTCGAGCTTGTCTCGATTATGAAATCTCCGGCTGACGTGTGACGATAATATTTTATCGAATCTGATCGTCACGTTCAAGATCAGCCCATCACTGCATCATACAAGTCTTCAATCTTCCACAGCCGATCCGTCAATCCCGCTTGAACGGCTGGCGTCATGCGGAATCGGCCAGCGTTCGGCCCGTCATTCTCGCGAGAACGCCAACACCAGTTGTAATAAGCGATATACAGCGAAACGGCAGCGTTCAGGTTTTCCAGTTTCTTGCTAAACGCGAGCGTCAGACGGCAGAATCGTTTCACGAACATCCGGGTCGTGCAATTGAACCGTTCGACGTGGCTGGTGCATATCGTCATCAGATTCTCGACGAACTGATGCCGGCGACGATCACACTTGGCAATATCCGGGGGAGCGTATCGTCCCATTTGCTCGTCGGTGTAATTCTTGATGATTTGTCCGTACTGAACCAGACTGCCGAATGTGTCGGCAATTGCTCCGGGGTAACAGTTCCAGCCGTCCGTAGATAGCTGTGGTTTCGCCTCAACAGGTTCGTTGACGGATTCTGGCAGAACAATACGATTCGCCAACTGAGCGATGAACTGACGAGTTGTTTTCTCGTTCCGCTTTCCAATAGTGTGAGCGATGATCAGACGCGAATCCTGTTCCAGTCCGATGAACAGGTACTGGTCGCCGATGCTGGTCGACATCTTCTCGGCAGCGGTCATATGCGCGTTCTTTTTCAAAACCCACGTCCACTGTTCATCAATCTCGACGTGTTTCGTTTTGACGTCTCGCAGATTGCGGGACATGAATTCGTCACACTTCGATCCGACTGTCACCATGAGATTCATAACCGTTGTGCGATGAACTCCCGTAATGCGGGTGACGGCTCGCAACGAGTTCCCTTCGACCAAGAGTTTCAGAATCATCAGTTGTTTTTCGCGGGTGAGCACATTCGCCATGATGTTTCCTCTTTCGAGTTTTGGCGAATCTGCTAGAATGATCCTGTCAGGGCTGCATTCTGGCGTTTTCGCCGGTCTGTGGTGTGCCCCGGTTCTCCGCCAAGAGTTCCGGGGTTTTTCGTTGAGTCATTCTCAACTGATGGATTTATTGTACGGACATCTAATCGGCGGTTCAATGCAGAATCGGTAGAAAATCTGAGTTGACGGAAAGATTTCTTGTCCGTACAATCCGTGCATGGAAGCGAAACGCGGAAGACCATCGTTGCCGGTCGACGAACGGGCGGAAGAGAGATTAGAACTGCGGATTAAGTCTGCCGATAAAGGCGCGTGGCAGGAATCCGCGAGTCAGGCTGGATTATCTCTATCCGCTTGGATTCGTGATCGGCTCAATAAGGCCGCCAAACGCAACACTCGATAGCACGAGCGGAGAACAGGGGTTACGATCCCATCCGTGGACGGACCCCTCCGGCAGGTTATAAGACTGCTGCGCCAACCAAGACGCGGGCCGTTCTCCAAGTTCAGAAGCTTGAAGTGCGACGGGATGAATGGTGATTAATCGGCTTGTTTAAGAATCTCATATGAATGATCGACAGTTGAAGCTTACTTTTGATATCGATCCACTACAGCTAATGTCTGCTGATGATATTTTCGCTCGCGCGGATGAAGCGCTTCTCAGAAAATTGAATGAAGATCGCAGACTGGAAAAGAAGCCAGCGAGGTTCTCTGGGGACAGTCTTGGTGAATACTTTTCAATGTGGGCAAACACGAGTCCAGAAGGTGGACTCATCGTCTCAGGCATGAAAGACAAGAAGAATGGTGACGGGTTCGAGGGTTGCCTTCGGCTTTCGTCAGAAGAGTTAAATAATCTTGAAAAGGGTGGACGCACACATTGTCCAGATGCTCAGTTTGAGTCCAAGAGAGTAGAAGTGAGGAACATCAATGGCGCAATGGATTTCGTAGTTCTATTTCGTGTTCGATATCGTGAGGGTCTTGTCGTTCGAACAACAAAAGGTAAGGTCTTCCGTAGAATCGCGGACGAAAAATGTGAACTAAAACCGGAGCAAATTCGCGAACTGCAAGCCGACAAAGGTGAAATCAGTATAGAACAGCAGCCTTCGAACATGGAGTGGCCAATCGAGTTCGATCAAAATGCAATTGATCAATTTGTACTGGCTGTTCGAACGGCAAGAGGATTATCCGAGTCTCACAAAAGGGCGGATATTCTTAAACTTAGGCGGCTTGGTGTTGATAAGAATGGATCGTTTCGCCCTAACGTCGCGTGTGCATTGCTTTTCGCATCTGATCCCGTCCGGTTGATTCCTGGTTGCAAGATTCGTTTCCAGAGGTTCGAAGGAGAGTTCGAGCGAACTGGCGAGCGATACAATGCTGTAAAGGATGAGATTCTTGAAGGAACCGTTCCGGGGCTAATTCACCAAATCGAAAAGATTCTTGAGTCACAACTTCGAACATTTTCTCCACTGGATGCAAAAGGTAAGTTTTTTCCAGTTCCGGAATATCCAAAGCCAGCATGGTATGAAGCGATTGTAAACGCTTGCGTGCACAGATCTTATGGTAACGGCATGAAGAACATGCCCATTTTTGTGAAAATGTTCGATGACCGGCTAGAGATTGAGAGTCCGGGGCCATTCCCACCATTTGTCACGCCCTCGAACATTTACGAAACGCATCAGCCTAGAAATCCAGTGGTGATGGATGCGCTTTTTTACATGGATTACGTTAAATGTGCTCATGAAGGTACGCGGCGCATTCGCGACACGATGGTTGACATGAGATTACCAAGCCCTGAGTTCACTGAAACCAAGTCCGGCCACTTGTCCGTACTTGTCATACTTCGTAATAACATCAAGCAGAGAAGAGCATGGATTGATCGTGACGTTTCTAAAATAATCAGCGAAGCAATAGCCGCAACACTTTCGGAGAGTGAGCGTATCGCGCTGAATATGGCCGCAGAGAACGGAATGATCACAATCAGCGATGCCAACCGGGCTCTTAATATCAACTGGGCCGCGGCGAAGCGACTTCTTTTCGGACTGACCAAGAAAAGAATTTTCCAATACGTCCGCTTCAAGCCGCTCGAAAAGAATGTCAGAGACCCCAATGCATTTTTCCGCCTAACCAGCAATGCTCCGCTTCCTGATGGGGCGTTCGAACAAAAAATCGTCGACGATAGCGAAATCGACGAATGACCCATCCGTTCAGGTGGTACATTTTGAAATAGGACACTACCCGGTTGGTCGGTGCCATGAAGCGTCTTGGAAACGCTAAACATGGAAAGTACGCCGACCAGTTGACGTTTACCAGACGGAGCCGGAAAAAATATGACCTCCCCTCAAACTGTACCACTACCAGATTCGGAAAACCGGAACGCAACTATTGACGTTGCCGCCAGAGTCGCTAGAATCGGGAGACTTTCGAGGATGATCGACTTCATCCTGCGAAGGAATTGCTCTTTAGCATGTGCCAATATTACGGAGCCGTAGCTCAATTGGTTAGAGCGCCGGACTGTCGATCCGGAGGTTGCGGGTTCAAGTCCCGTCGGCTTCGCTTCGATGCTTGCCCCGCAAGCATCGGTTAACCCCTGTCAATCAGGGGTTTTTTATTTGGCTCGTTGTGGAAATCCGCTCTATCCGCCCCAGACCGCCATTCAGCAACTCGTCATTTCATATCCGGTCGTGGTACTCTCCATTTTATCACTGATCTCGAATGGATTGTTGAAGATCTTCTCCGTTTGCCAACATATAAGTTGAAATGGATTTTCAGAAGACGCTCTTGGCGGAAAAGTAACGCCTTGACCATCGCAGAGCCGATTCCGCATAATGACATTGCAGGTCAACATGTCTTCGTGGCCGCTGATGTCAAGGGAGTCAAAATATGATTCGCCGATCGCCTCTTCTCATCGCTCTCATGCTGCTAACGGTTTTCACCGTCTCGATGGCGAGAAGCGATCCCCCCCGTCGGGCTTTTCGTTCCTATGGCTGTTACCCCCATGTCTATGTGCAGAGGCAGCATTTGTCGAATGGATTCGGGTTGCGACGTACCCCATATACCGGGCTCGGTTTCGACGGGATGGGGGTCTCATTCGGGTATCCCTACCGATACGGACTGGGTTACGGTTGCGGCTGGGGGTTCACTTCGGGGGTATGGATCAATTCTTATCCGTGGTGGGGGGGATCGTCGGGATATTTCGGCTACTCGGGGTTTACTCCCAATTATTCGAATTATTACGGAGCATCAATCGATACCCTTCCTTCGGTCCCCTACATCGTCAATCGAGATGATGGGAACGTCGATGACGAGACGTTGCTCTCACAGCCTTCAACCCGGTTCGTCCCCAAGAGCCGAATTCGCGTGGCGGCGAAGCCCGAATCGCGAGAATGGTTGCCGATTGTCACAAACGATAAAGAGATTCCACCAGCCGATGCGGCGGATACGCTGAGAAGTCTGCGATATCAGACCGAAGGAGATCTTCTTTTTCGCAAGCAGGACTATATGAATGCGTATCTGATGTATTCTCGGGCCGCCGTGATGGATGAAAGTCGAGCCGAACCACGCTGGCGCATGGGACTCGCTTTAGCGGCAACCGAACAATGGCAGAGGTCGTTGCGAGAGTTACGACATGCGTTAGCCCTCGACCCCCATCTCGCCCAAGACAGTGAAACACTCGACGGTCTGTTCGGCGAAAATAATGCCTCGGCGAAAAGTGAATTGATCGCCCGCACCCGTCGCTGGACTGAACTCAACCTGCAAGACGCCGATCGCTTGTTCTTACTCGGCTTGATTTTGCATCTCGACGATCAGCTCCCAAGCGCAGCACCATTATTTCAACAGGCGGCGTTCGTCGATCCCAACGATCCCTATATCTCCTTATTTGTCTCAAAGGAAATCGACGATACGGGCCTGAAGCTGGTCGGTAGCCGCAAATCTCGCTCGAAAGCGGTTCCCCCTCCCCCCCTTCCCGGTGAGGAACTCGATGTGGCCGAGTCGAAAAGCGATGACAGTGACGATGCCGTCGAAGCCGTTCGCCCCACGCCGCCGAGACCCTTGCCGTCATCAGCACTCCTTGATGGACCGAATTTTCCTGCGGATGAATAACTGTTCCGTTTGTATCGGTTCTATGTGATCAACCAACGGGTTCTTCATCGTGCCGCTTCATTTTCGGGTTTCGCGGAGTATCACGCCGGTGATCTAATGGAAGCCAAACCCGGCCGCGTTCACGGGAAAACCTTAACATTTTCTTCGGACCCACATTTTCATGACTCCCCCATCACACACGCCCCGCGTCATCATTACGCTCTGTACGTATAACGAACGCGAAAACATCGAACGCCTCATTCCCGAGATTCATGAGAACGTGCCGAACGCCGACGTTTTGGTGATCGATGACAATTCCCCCGACGGAACCGGAGACTTCGTCGACGAAATGGCGAAATCCGACTCACGCATTCACGTGCTGCATCGCGCCGGCAAACAGGGGCTGGGAACCGCGATTCTCGCGGGCTTTCGATACGGCATCGAGCAGGGTTACGACTTTCTCATCAATATGGATGCCGATTTCAGCCATCATCCACGGTATCTGCCGAATCTTCTCGCGGCGATGGAGCGGGCTGACGTGGCGATCGGCTCCCGCTACGTTGTCGGTGGAGGCGTCGAAGGCTGGGGATGGAAACGCCACTTCATGAGCCAGGGAATCAACGGCTACGCCCGCCTCTTTCTCGGACTCAAAACCAAAGATAACAGCGGCAGCTACCGCTGTTATCGCGTCAGCAAACTCCGCGAACTCAACCTCGATAAAGTTCGTGCACGAGGATACGCCTTCCAGGAAGAAATCCTCTACCGGTGCCGGCGCGTCGACTGCCGGTTCGAAGAATCGCCGATCGTCTTCGAAGACCGGCGGTATGGAGAATCGAAAATCAACTGGAAAGAATCGGTCTCTGCCCTGTGGATCATTTTCAGGCTGGGCCTGGATAACCTGATGCGAGTGAGCGTGTAAATCCAAAATACTCGCGTCGACTCACAACATTATCCATTATCCCCTATCAATTCTCCCTTACTCATGACTGTGTTCAGCCCCCGGATACACCCCGTCATGCACCTCCTGCACATAGGACTTCACGGCGTTCGTGGCTGGAGTCCAGAGGTCGGCATACGCCTTGAGAAACTTGGGATGAAACCCCGGTGAGAGGCCGAACATGTCGGTGCTGACGAGCACCTGACCGTCGCAGTCGGGACCGGCCCCGATGCCAATCGTAGGGATGCCGACCGCTTTGGTGATCTTCTTCGCAATTTTGCGGGGAATTAGTTCCAGAACGATCGCGAACGCTCCCGCTTCTTCCGCCACCTGAGCATCCTTGAGCAGACGTTCTTCATCTCGCTGAATGCGCCCCATGCCGCCGAGCTTTTTTACCGATTGCGGTTTCATGCCGACATGCGCCATCACGGGAATTTCAGCGGCAGCCAGCGCGGCGATCGTCTTCGCCTGATTGACGCCCCCTTCGAGTTTCACCGCCGAGGCACCCGTTTCCTTCAGAATACGACCGGCGTTCGTCACGGCCTGCTCGGGACTGATTTGAAACGTCATGAACGGCAAGTCGACGACCACGAGCGCATGCTTTACCGCGCGACAGACGATCTCGGCGTGGTAAATGATCTGATCGAGCGTCACCGGCAGTGTGTTCGCCTTCCCCTGCACGACCATACCGAGCGAATCGCCGACGAGAATCGAATCGACCCCCGCCTGATCCATCAGCCCGGCCCACAGGTAGTCGTAAGCCGTCAGCATGGCCAGTTTTCGCCCGGCGGTTTTGGCTTCGATGAATCGTGGCACCGTCATCGGCGAACGTGGCGGGTTCGATGGGGACGGCTCAACAGTTTTCGACATGTGTCGCAGACTCCCGGCAGGTAAGAACAAAAGTTTGCATCGACAGGAACTCAATGCAGTATCGCGCTCGGTGCGATACGATGCAAGGGAGTTGCCCTTCCCCGCGCGGCCCATCGATCGGTCTCGTGCAACCGCTACGAAAGAGACCTTCATCACCCTTGCCGAGCACGTTGCGCCAGGCCCTGAAAAATGAGAAAATTCAGACCCACTCCCGAGGCGGGTTGCGCTCTTATGCATCGTTGTTTCAGATTGCAAAAAGGGGCATAAATGCGATCGAAATTTCGTCTCA
>JAQCEJ010000122.1 GCA_027618475.1 Planctomycetota bacterium
GCACAACACAATCAGCGGCAGTTTTTCCATGCACAGGCCGATGAAACTGCGTTGTGTAAATCGAACAGGTTCCGCTTCGGCATCGGTCTGTTTCGTTTTCCAACGAGATGTCTTCCAACGGGACAGCGGCCACAAATCGAGCAGCAGCATGGCAAAGGGGAACGTCGCCGCCTGCGGTTTGGACATCACCGACAGAGACATGAGCACGGTCAGCAACAGGTATTTTCCGAAGCCGAGCGTACGGCAGTAAGACAGATAAGCCGACATCGCCAGCAGCCAGAACAGGCCGCAGACGAGATCGTTGCGGTCGTTAACCCAGCAGACCGATTCGGTATGCAGCGGGTGAATCGCGAAGATGGCGGCGACGAGAAATGCCTTCCAGACGCCGCCGAGCATCGCCCGGCAGACCGCAAAACAGACGATCGTGTTGATGATGTGCAGCATCAGGCTGGTGAGATGAAATCCCGATGGATGCATCTTCCAGAGGTGACCGTCGAGCACGAACGACAGGCGGGTCGTGGGGATCCAGAATCCCTGTTGGTTGCTCGTCAGTGCCCACCAGACGGTCTCTTTCGTCAACCCTTGTGGATAATACTCGTTGTCGACAATGTAATGGGTGTCGTCCCAGTTCACGAATTCAAACGTGAAAACGCGCGCGTAGACGCAGAGCGTAAGCACGATTAGCGACAGCGTCAGTACAAACACCAGACGCCCCGACGGGTTATCGTCGGCTGCAGGGGGCGCTGTTTTCGTCACGGTGTCATGCGGAATCGGTGTCATCTCGGTCATTTCTGTTCCGTTTCGTTTCGTTCGGTCGCTGATGTCGAGGCATCACTCGTCGAATCGGTCAGCGTTGTCGGCCTGACAACATCAGAGGGACACAGCCTGTCGGGGAACACTTCGTAAGGAAACTTCCCTCGCCATAAGGAGAGAGCGCGACCGGCGTGTGACAGGAACGGGTAACTCAATTCGACTTCACGATCGCTCATGTTCACGACGTTGTCGATCAGCCATCTGGTGGCGGCGACACGAACATCAAGCGGCGGGAGAACTTCATCCGGGGCCATCGCCCACCATTCGAGGGCGTGTCCCGTAGCCAGAATTCTGCGGGAGACCGGATTGCGGATCCCCGACGAGTCGGTCGTAGCACTGCCGTCCCAGTCACGATCCCAGTAGCCTTCGGCATCCTGAGTCTTGATGAGTGTCGCCGTGACCATTTGTAAGTGAGCAACGACTTTCCCTCGCATTTCATCCGAGAGGATTCGCGACCGCTCGTCGACGCGCAGCAGCATGGAAAGCGTGAACAGCCGATGGTTCCCGAAGCAGACCCCCTGCGTCAATTTCTGACGCAACAGGCGATCGGCCATGCGGTCGTAACTCATCTTTTGGCCTTCCTGCGTCACCCAATGTTTGGCATTCGGGAGATACAGAGCATAAGCCAGAATCGACCATTCATATTCCAGTTGATTGACGCTGAATTCGTACAACGACTGATCGAGAAGCGCCCGGACATCGGTTTCTCCATCGGACGTAACGATCGGGTAATCGAGCGGCGTGCCGACTTCGGCGAGTGTCCCCAGCGTATGATCGACGTGGCTCGTGCTGGCGTCTCCCTGTTGCAGTCGCGGCTTGATCCCTTTTTCGTATTTCAGAAATAGCGGTCGAGTTCCCGGTTGAGTCCACGCGGTGCTGAACTTGCGATGATCGAGCAGAAGTTCTCGCATTTCGACGCCGGAATAACAGTTCGGGTCGTCGAACTTCGCGGGAACCCCCCAGAATCGAAGGGCATGGTCGACATGATTGATACTGGGGTTCGGACCTCGCAGCCGCGGCCGGAGTTTCCATAAGACATACTGCAGTTCGTCGTCCGAGATGATTTCGGGGACGTCGTGCAGCGGTCGAATAACCAGAGGATCGCGCAACGGTTTGGGGAGCGCCTTAACCGATTGAATCTCCTCCCAACTCACCGCCGCCCACAACAGCCCTCCCGTGGCGATCGTCAGATGCAGCAACAGCCAGCCGGCAACGGGCCAGGGGGTGATGACGGTTCGATTGTTCGTCCGGGTCATATCGTATTCCTGTAGAACGGGTTTCATTTTCTGGTCGGCGACCGAACATGCGTTCGCAAGGTCGCACGAGTCTCGCCTCGCAGAGGCTTATGAAACTGTTGTCGTTGTCGAATTTTCCAAAGGTATTATTCGGGTGATTCCGTCGTGTCTGTTTCTTCGGCTTCTCCCTCGAACGGAAGATCTGCCTCGGCGGTTGTGTCGATCTTCTGATCGTATTCCGTTTTTCGAATCACCGGTTGAATCTTTCGTAGTCCTTCCTCGCGCGAGACGACGAGTGCCTGATCGTCCTCGTAGACCGTTTTCCATTCCCCGGAAAGCCTGTGGATAGAGTCGACCAGGGCTTGCTGATCGACTTTGCTGACGATCATCGTCTGGACGTTGTAACGATCGAGCGTCGACGGCCAGCTCTGATAAGCTGTTGCGATCCGCATGTAGTCTTTCCATACACGATGCGTGACCACGTGTACGGCATTGGTCGTCATAAAGATGTTGATGTCTTTCGGGCCGCGTAACGCCAGCCAGTCTCCCCACCACTGCGGATTCCAGACGGCCTGTTGCGGGGGGTGTTCGTTCAAGAATTCCGTTAACCCAAGCGGCGTCTCTTTGCTGTAAAGCTGTTTTGGCGTTCGTGGTGTCCCTCCCAGCAGCGGAATCGAAATGGGGGATAAGGCAAAACCGTACCAGAGTACCAGGATGCTGAGAGCCGTCCACAAATACGATCGATTTCGCAGCAGCGACTTGAGATCCCTCGATGCGCTCGGCTTCCAGAAGCCCTCAGCCGGCCAGACGCGGTCGATGATATCCTGTAGATGCGGAGCCATCGCATACGCAAACACGACCGCATACCACCAGATCATCCGCACGCTCGACGTCACCGAATAGGCCAGCAGACCGATGATCATCAATTGAAACAGCTCGACGCGACGACGGCTGAAACGCATCATCGCGAGCAGAATAAGAATCGACAACGCAAAGTAAATCGCTTCGAAGTCCCAGAAACTCATGGCATACCATTCGGTGATGTCTTTGAGATTCGGGTTTTTCGGAAACGTTAACGCATTGATGAGCAGATTCATTCCATACGGATTCACCAGCGAGGCTCCGACGGCCAGTTCGGTCCACATCACCCATCGGCGGAACCAGCGATCGGTTACAATGCTCAACAACGATCGCGTGCGCCATCCGACATCGATGATCCGGCCGATCAGATGGCAACCGATCACCGCAAGACCGACGACGAACGATCCATGAGAATTCGCCCAGACGAGAAACAGCAGCGGTATCCCCAATGTCGCCGTCCAGTATGTCGGCCGGCAACAGGCATGTTTGTATTCCGTATCATCCAGATACGATCGATGAATCATCGTCAGCAGTAACAACAAGATCGCCATAAAGAGTTCGCCGAATGTCTCGGTGCGAAAGACGGCGATGCGTGTGGAACCCATCACTACGGTAACGAACAGCGCCAGAGTGCAAACGCCCGGCCTCGGCATGTATTGATAGAACATTCCCCACAGGCAGAGAATGATCGCCAGCGAGATGATCGCGAAGCAGTTGGAAAGCGCCTCGTCGCCCCCGAAACGCTCGATCGCACCGAGCACCACTTGCGACAGCCACGCCGAGGCGATGATGTCGACTCCTTCGGCGTGTTTGAGAAAGGGATCTTCCTGCGGCAACTCTTTATGGTCGAGCATCCACTCTCCGTAGCCGACATGTCCCCACAGGTCGGTGTGAAACAACGGCATGTAGTTCATGTATAAGAACCACGCGGCGAAGATCGTGGCCGCGACCACATGGGGCAACCCCCACGCGAACCGCTGCGTCGTTGCGTCGGAAAGAGACAGGTCGTCACTTAGGGTGCTTTTTTCGGTCGTCATCGACATAAGGTTAACTTTCGATCCCGGAGGGGAAGCCATCGTGAGGGCTATAGTCGGTGCCTTGATGCAACGTCACGTCGCGAAAAAACAACGTGACGAGCGATTTGGCATAGTTGCGAACCGGCTGCGTCGTTCCGCGTGGCTGCGATACTTTCTTATCAATTATCTTCTGAAACACGTAAGAGATATTGTTCTTATCTTGTGATGAATAAACGAGTTATTGTTTTTTTGTCGGGCCGGGATTGGCTTTCCCGGTCGCCGGTTTTTCATGGGTAGAGGAAATTCTCTAGAATCAAAGAGCAACTGATATACCACCCTGTCCCTGCATTTATTCCAGAATTCATATGCGTTCCATTTTATCTGTCGTCTCGGGAGGGTCTACCACCTTCATTTCTTACAGAGGCTTTGCGGGGATGTGAACACGCTGCCGACGTTATTTGCTGTATCCCGCCGATGGTGTCGGGTATAATTTCTTCGTAGGTTGGCATCCGGATTGCGATTTTGAAAAGCCATCCCATGTAATGCCCCTCACAAAGGATCGATTCATGTTGTGCATGATGTCTCTAAGTTACGGTCATCAAAAGAGTTTTCGTCGAATCTCCGGAGCCCGTATCCTCGCGGGAATGCTCGCCCCCCTCTTGCTGAGTGGCGGTTTCTTCGTCACGCTGGCGAATTTGGTGTCAGCGCAAGAGGAGTCGATCGGTCCCTCTGCGAAAGCTCTCCAAAAATCGAGGCAGTCGGCGATTGAGTTTTTGAAAAACAGTCAGGGGGACGACGGCAGTTGGACATCCTCCCAGGCACCGGGCATTACCGCGCTCGTGGCCTATAGCCTGCTTGAAAGCGGTGTCTCGGTCGATGATCCTGCCGTCCGAAATGCGTTTGATCATTTGAAATCGTATCAACAGGACGACGGCGGAATTTATTACGCCGAGAGCTCGCACAAGAATTACGAAACCTGCATCAGCCTGATGGCATTCAAGGCGGCTAACGCCGATGGCAGGTTCGATGACCTGCTTGCCGGTGCCGAGAAATTTCTTCGAGGATTGCAATGGGATGAAGGGGAAGGGATCGAAGACTCCGACACCTTTTTCGGCGGTGCCGGCTACGGCGGTCACAAACGCCCCGATTTGTCGAATACGCAATTCTTGGTCGAAGCGCTGAAGCAGGCGGGTGCCGGCGAAGATGATCCTGCGATTCAAAAGGCGCTTTTGTTCGTTTCGCGTACGCAGAATCTCGAAACCGAATTCAACACGACCGAATTCGCCGCGAAAGTGAACGACGGCGGATTCTATTACACCCCCGCCGCGGGAGGAACGTCTCAAGCCGGTCTGACCGACAACGGCGGTTTGCGCTCATATGCAAGCATGACTTATGCAGGATTGAAGAGCATGATCTACGCCGGGCTTTCCCAGGACGATCCTCGCGTTAAAGCGGCACGCGAATGGATCGCCAGGCAATATACGGTCGACGAGAACCCGGGCATGGGTCAGCAGGGACTGCTGTATTACTATCACACATTCGCCAAGACGCTGTCGGTTCTCGGTGTCGATCAATTCGAAGATGCCGAGGGAAATCAGCACGACTGGCGAAAGGATCTTGCCGAGAAGTTGTTTTCTCTGCAGCAGGAGAACGGCAGTTGGGTGAATCCCGCCGAGCGCTGGGGGGAAGGAGATCCGCATCTTGCGACCGCTTACGTTTTACTGGCACTTTCGCATTGCGATATGACCGCACCATAACGCGTCGTCGCCACGGCCTACTTGAACCAGTTCGGTTTCCGCTTTTCGCGAAAGGCAGAAAGGCCTTCGCGGGCTTCGTCGTTTTCGCGCGCCTCGGCGGAGATCTGCATTCCCAGTTTGAGTTGATTCCAGATGTTGTCGTGCGTGAACTCACGCAGCAGCGTTTTCGTCTGACGAAGTGCCAATGGTCCTCCTTGAAGGATCGACGTCTTCCATTCGGCAGCGCGGGTTTCGAGTTCCGATTCAGGAACAACGCGGTGGCAGAGGCCGATTTCTTCTCCTTCGGTTGCCGAGACCGATTGACCCGAGATCAGCAGAAACTCGGCCCATCGTGAACCGACCCGATGCAACAGCAACGGAGCGACGACAGCCGCGGTAATGCCGCGCTGTGGTTCGGGGAGGGCAAACCAGGCAGTATCGGAAGATAAAACCAGATCGCAGGCGAGTACGAGTCCCAGACCGCCGGCGAGCGCCGGTCCCGGTAGAACCGCCAGCGTCGGTATGTTCAGATTGAACAGCGACCAGACCACGTCGCGATACACTTCGGTATCGCGCTGCCATTGTTCTTGTGCATCGGGTTGATCGGCCCGGTCGAGCATTTGTCCCAGATCCATTCCGGCACAAAAGACGGTCCCCTCGGCGGTCAAGACCAGCAAACGGTGTTCGTCCTCCGCGTCATTCATGCGACGAAGGGCGTGTTCCATTTCCTCCAGCAGTTCGTAGGTGAGCGCATTACGCTTTTCCGGGCGGGCCAGCGTGATGGTTGCAATCCCCTCGTGACTTTCGACTCTGATTAACCGTTCGTCCATGCTGCATGCCCTTAATCGCGTGAACACCCCTCGGAGGAATTCAACCATTCCGTAGCCGTTAGATTCAGCAACTCGTCATGATTCTCGTTGAGCGAACGAAAACGTTGTTCGTTTCGAACGGCGGCCTGATGAATGTAGAACATCCCGGTATGAATCGATTGCATGCGCTGCGCACTGGTATTGGAATTCAGCGCCATTTTCCCCAGCCGTGCATAGACGCAACTCGACATAAACAACTCGGTGGCGATGTCGCCGATGCGGGCCTGAATCATCTGCTGGTCAATGATTTTCTGGCGATGTTTGATTAGTACGTTGCGGCAGACCTTTCCGAATTTTCCGATCTGCCAACTGATCGTCCGCGCTCCATCGGCGATCAGGCTGTGCAGTACGGGGATCGACGGCGCGGAACGCCACAATCGATTCACGGTCCATGGCTTTTTGAGTGTTGCCTCCAGATCTTTCCCCACGTGACGCAAACCGACCATCGCGATAAAGCAACGCAGCACGTCGTTCGCCCCTTCGCCGATCAGATTCAATCGCGAATCGCGCATCATCCGTTCGAACGGCTGATCGGTGAAGAACCCGGCTCCTCCCCAAATCTGCAGCGTGTCATTCACGCTCTTCCACAACGAATCGCTGGCGAAGACCTTGAGCATCGCCGTTTCGAGCATGTAGTCTTCGGCGCCGCTGTCGATCAGCGAGGCGGTGTACTGCGTCGCCGATTCCATCGCGAACGTCTCGGCTGCGATGTTGGCGATCTTATCGCGGACGAGTTCGAACTCTCCGAGCGTGCGGCCGAATTGTTTTCGCCGATTCGCATGTTCGATCGCTTTTTCCAGGCAGAATTTCGACGCTCCGGTGCAACTCGCCCCGAAGGTGGTCCGTCCGAAGTCGAGTACGGTGAGCGCGACGCGCAATCCTTTGCCGAGCGGCCCGAGAATGTTTTCTTTCGGGACGAACATCTCTTCGAACGCGAGTCGAGCCGTCGCCGTCCCTCGAATTCCGACTTTTTCCATCCGCGCTTCAACCACTTTGAACCCTGGCATGTCGGGCGTGACGAGAAAAGCCGTAATCTTTCCATCGGGATCGTTCGGATCGGGCGTGCGGGCCATCACCGTCAATACGTCGGCGATCGCCCCGTTGGTGATGTAACGCTTCTCGCCGGTGAGTTTGTAGCCGCGGCCGTCTTCTGTCGGGACGGCTTTTGTCTGGACGTTTGAGGCATCCGAACCGGCTTCGGGTTCGGTGAGCGCGAACGCGGCGATCTTGCTGCCGCTGGCGAGAGGCTTCATCCAGCGTTCTTTTTGTTCGGGGGTGCCGAACAGTTCGAGTCCCCGCAGGCCGATCGAATGATGCGCATTGACGAAGACCGCTGTCGAACCGCAGCGGGCGCCGATGATTTCCATCAGGCGGCAATAGTTGAGCTGCGACAGTCCCAACCCGCCATGTTCGGGCGAGATCGTTGCCCCGAGCACGCCGAGTTTGCCGAGACCTTCGATCACCGATTTCGGAATATCGGCCTGCCGGTCGATGGCATCGGGATCGATCTCGCGCTCGGCAAATTGCCTGAGGGCTTCGACGATAGAGTCCCCCTGTTCGTGTTCCGCTGCCGAGAGTTCAGGAGCGGGGATGATCGCCGAGCTTTTGAATCGCCCGAAATACAATTCGTGGGCAAAGCCTGCACGAGTCGGCCCCGAGAACAACAACTCTTCCGCCTGCTGCAATTGTTTTTGCACCTCAGCTTCCGAGAGAGTCATGCTGATATCCTTTCAACGCGATTGATGAATGCCAGAGTGTCCGCAGATTTTCGCAGAGGGACGCAGATGAAAAATCAAATTCACTATAAAATCACAAAACATACAATCAGGCATGATGAAGGTATACTTGTTCTCGGCGATCTCTGCGTTTCAAATTCTTCATGATTTCTATATGGTGTGAGGCGGTAATAATCAATTCTAGCATGATCGCGACTTGTTCACGTCCGTAAAGACAGGAATTCCCATGCGACATCCCCTCGCGTCCCGTCGACACTTCGTCAAAATGTGTACGGCCATCGTCACCTGCGGCATCATGCTCATTCTCCTGCGCTGGGGCCGGACGCAACCGGTCGAAACATGTGCGGTCTCGTTCGAAGTCGTCGACAGCGAAACAGGCGCGAAGCTACCCGCACTGATCAAAATCGTCAACGAACGGGGTGAAATTCTCGACCTGCCCGAACTGCTCAATCGTGGTCTCGGCATCCAAAACGCGGGCATGGGGGACCAACCCGCGATCGAAGAGTGGTCGGCCTTGCCACAGCCGGCCACGCTCAAACTTCCGCGAGAAAAACTCACAATTTCTGCGTTTTCCGGCCTGGAAACTGAAATCGCGACGCAAGAGATCAACCTCGCAAAGCAAGCCGAAACGACCGTCGCGATCCCCCTCAAACGCTTTTCGCGGCTCGCCGAGCGGAACACGTTCGGCGGCAATACCCATTTGCACCTGATGAAACTCAGCCTCGATACCTGCGAACGCTATCTGCGCGAGATTTCTGTCGCCGACGATCTCGATCTGCTGTTCGTTTCGTATCTCGAACGGACGATCGCCAACCAGCACTACATCAGCAACCGTTACACGCAGCGCGATTTCGATCGGCTCACGAAACAAACCGGCAGAATCTTCGCCAACGGGGAAGAACACCGCAACAATTTCACCGGCGGACAGGAAGGTTACGGACATGTCATGTTTCTCGATCTTCCGAAACTCATCCTCCCCGTCAGCATCGGCCCCGACATTGCCAAAACAGGCGACGACGGCATTCCTCTCGACCGCGGCATCCAACAGGCCCGCGGCGACGGCGCAACCGTTGTCTGGTGCCACAACGACTATGGCCGCGAGTCGATTCCGCAGTATGTCAAAGGGCAGATCGACGCTCTCAACATCTTCGACGGCGGCATTCGCAGCAGTTATAAGGAGAGCTTCTACCGCCTGCTCAACGCCGGTTATCGCGTGCCGTTCTCGACGGGGACCGACTGGTTCTTGTACGACTTCTCGCGGGTGTATGTGCCGGTCGAGGGGGAACTGACGACCGACAACTGGCTGGCGGGACTCAAAGCCGGAAGAGGATTCATCACCAACGGACCGCTGCTACAGTTCACTGTCGACGGCAAAAATGTCGGCGACGAACTGCAACTCGATCAGCCGGGGATGGTGCACATTCAGGCCGAGTGTCGATGCCGCTGCGACTTCGAGATGTTAGAACTCATCTACAACGGTGAAATCATCGCGACTGCGAAAACGCAACCGGTGGAGGGGCATTTCGAAGCGAGAATCGATAAGCCGATGGAAGTTCCCGGTTCCGGCTGGTGGGCCTTACGCACCCCGCCGCCGTCGGTCAAAAGCGATCCTGCATTGTCCGTCCCGCGACCCCGTAACGAATTGGGTCGAGAATTGTACTCGCACACCAGCCCGATCTACGTCACCGTCAATGGAAAACCGCACCGCGACCCGGCGGCGATTGCCAGTTTGATCGTGCACGTCGAAGAAAGTCTCAAGTACATACCCGCAAACGGCGTCTACACAGATAACGCCGGCCGCGAGACCATTCTCTCGCTCTATCGGCAGACGATGGAGGAGTTGAAACTGAGATTATCGACCGCGAAGGCGCTAAATTCGCAAAGATAAGACCTATGTATTCTTAACCCTTGTTCCCAAGCGGAGCTTGGGAACAAGGGTTAAGAAGCTCTGCTTCGCCACGATTGAGTCGTACTCATAACCATGATGAAGTTCTTTAGCAAGAACGGTCTGCGTGCGTTCGCGATCACATTCTTCACCGTTGGAGGGATCTTCACCATACTCTGTGGTCTTGTCATTATTGCTATCTGCCTCTGTGCGCCATTGAACGCCAGACCCGACCTCAAAAAACGTATCTTAATCGGCGGATTCTTAGCTATTCTTCAAGGTCTCTTAATACTGTTTTGCGTCAAGAGGGCTAGAAGATCGAGACGAATAGTTAATTCGCAGTGATCGAAACAGTGCACGTCCCGTGCGCTGTGCGAAGCGGGAGCTTCGAAAACCGTGCGTTCCCAAGCGGAGCTTGGGAACGAGAGGAAGAACAAAAACCCTCTCCCGCGGGAGAGGGTGGCGGCGCAGCCGCCGGGTGAGGGGAGGGGGGGCGTTCGATTGCGAGCAATGACGAATCAACGTCTTTCGCGCCCCTCACCCGCCTGCTTCGCAGTCGACCTCTCCCGCTGGGAGAGGTGGGAAACAGCCTCATCAATCGCCTCGATCGCCACGGCACATAATTCGTCGATCGCATCCCCGTCCATCGCAGGGGCGGGCATCAGGACGACGACGTCTCCCAGCGGTCGAATGATCACGCCTCGTTTTCGCGCCGCGAGCGTCACTTGATGGCCCATTCTCAATGGCGGGGCGAACGGCTCTTTCGTTTCGCGGTTGGCGACCAGTTCGATGCCGACCATGATTCCTTTCCGCCGGACTTCCCCGACGTGCGGATGCTCATCGAGCGGTGCCAGATTTCTTCGCAACCGCTGGCCGTTGGCGGCGATGGTCTCCAGCAGTTTGTGTTCATCGAAGAGTTTTAGACTCGCGAGCGCCGCCGCACAGCCGAGCGGGTTGCCGGTAAATGTGTGGCCGTGATAGAACGTTCGCCCTTCGTGCGGTTCGCCGAGGAAGGCGTCGTAGATTTCATCGGTCGCGAGCGTTGCGGCAAGGGGGAGATAACCGCCGGTGAGCCCCTTCGCGAGACACATTATATCAGGGACGACGTGTTCCTGTTCGCAGGCGAACAGCGTCCCCGTCCGTCCGAAACCGACGGCGACTTCGTCGGCGATCAGCGGGATATCCAGTTCTTTTGTCAACTCGCGGACGCGTTTCAAATAACCGGGAGGATGCACCAAAATCCCCGCCGCCCCTTGCACCAGCGGTTCGATGATGAACGCCGCGATTCGCTGATGCTCGGCTCTCAGCACCCGTTCGAGTTCATCGTCGCAGAACTGAAGGTACGACTCCGCCGTGTGCGAATCGGGAAGACGATATGTCACCGGTGCCGGCAATGTGAGCGTGGGGAAGAGAAGTTGTCCATAAACTTTGTGAAACAGATCGATCCCACCGAGACTCATCGCGCCGATCGTATCGCCGTGATACGCATCGGCCAGCCGGACGAACAGATCACGTTTCGCGGCGTTCTTCTTTTTCTGACAGTGATACTGAAACGCCATTTTCAGTGCGACCTCAACCGCCGTCGCCCCGCTGTCGGAATAAAAGACTTTCGTCAATCCCTTCGGCACGCGGGCGACAAGTTCGCGCGCCAGTTCGATCGACGGCGGATGCGACAACCCCAACAATGTTGAATGCGACACGCGATCGAGTTGCTTGCAAATCGCTTCATCGATTTCCGGCACACGGTGCCCATGCACGTTGCACCACAGCGACGAGATGCCGTCGAGATAACGATTGCCGTCGGTGTCGTAGAGATGAAACCCTTCGGCCGATTCGATAATCGGGGCGTTCTCTTCACGAAAGGCCTGCATCGGCGCGAACGGATGCCAGACGAATTCATGATCCCAGCGGTGAAGAGATTCGGTATTCACGGGATTTTCTCCCTCTCCCCCTGGGAGAGGGCCGGGGTGAGGGGGCCTTTCAAAATGTCGAATGTCGAAATCCGAATGACGAATGAAATCCCAATGACACAATGACCAAATAGGGTGATCGTTTCGTCATTTGGTCATTCGGGTTTGTTCATTATTTCGTCATTAGGATTTCGTCATTAGTCATTGCAAAGCACCCTCATCCGGCCTTCGGTCACCTTCTCCCAAAGGGAGAAGGAATTAGGGGAGCAAGTCCTTCACCGTGTCGCGCTCTTGCTTCAGCTCGTTGACGGTGACGCCGATCTTTTCTTTCGCGAAGTCGTTGTGTTCGAGACCTTGCACGATCTTCCAGTTCTTGCCGTCGCTGGTGAGCGGGAAACCACAGATCAGACCCTGGTCGATGCCGTAGCTGCCGTCGCTGCAAACGGCGGCACTAAAGCTCGCTCCTGCAGCCGTCGGGCGGACGATCGATTTCACCGTATCGAGTGCGGCGTTGGCGGCCGAGGCGGCGCTCGATGCGCCGCGAGCCTTGATGACCGCCGCCCCGCGCTGCTGCACGGTGGCGATGAAATCGTTTTTCAGCCAGTTCTCATCGGTGATGACGTCGGTGACTTTCTTGCCGCCGATCGTCGTGTGATAGAAGTCGGGATACTGCGTCGCCGAGTGGTTCCCCCAGATTGCGACGCTCGACACATCGCGCGTCGGCACCCCCGCTTTCTGAGCGAGCTGCGAGACGGCCCGGTTTTCGTCGAGACGGGTCATCGCGTACCAGCGGTCGCGAGGAACATCGGGAGCGTGGGACATCGCGATCAGGCAGTTCGTGTTGCACGGGTTGCCGACGACAACCACGCGGACATCTTTCGCGGCGGCGTTGTTAATCGCTTTGCCGGTGTTGGTGAAGATCGGTCCGTTGATGCGAATAAGATCGCCTCGTTCCATTCCTTGCTTGCGCGGCACGCTGCCGATGCAGAGGACGAAATTGCAATCGCGAAACCCATCTTCGAGATGATCGCTGTCGGCCTTCACAACGCCGACGAGCGTGGGAAACGCACAGTCGTCGAGTTCCATATGCACGCCGTCGAGAGCCCCCATCACCGGAGGGACTTCCACAAGATGCAAAATGACCGGCTGATCGGCCCCGAACACCTCGCCTGAAGCAATGCGAAACAGAATCGCATAACCAATCTGACCAGCGGCGCCAGTAACGGCGACACGAATGGGGGATTTCATAGGAGAACCTCGTTTAGTTGGTTGTTATCGTTGGTGAACTATTCGCAGTTTTAGCTTGTCGCTGAACGATGAGCAACCATGCAACCGGTTCAATGGTTAGCCGCGACGCATCCGTTAAATGGTGGTCCCCCTGTTTTCTGGCCCAATGGGCCAGCACTTCATCCAGCCCGGTCCGCAGGGCCGGGGAGAAGGTTATACGTAAACTCTTGTCAGGCCCAACGGGCCGGCCATTCCCTATGTGATTGGTGATGTGTTATGCAGAATTGACGAACTGTCGGCCCGTTGGGCCTTTTAGAACTGGTTTCATAACCCGGTTGGCGACGGAATGATCGTCCAAATTATCTGGAGAGAACCACCGTCCAGAGGGTTATGAAACTACTTGTAGACAATTCTACTCACGGCATTCACCAGGCCCTTGCGGACCTGGCTATACGAACGGCTGGCCCTGCGGGCCGATAGACCAGCAGCATTTAACGGATGCACCCCGTTTAGCTGGGGTGCATAGCGCCTGTTGGTGGCATGTTGGCAGAAGAGATTGCAGTTAAATCCGATGGGTTCTAATCGGTGGCTGCGGTCAGCCAGTCGGCGATGATCTTCATCAGAAACAGGATCAGCGAAAGCCCTAAAAATGCAACGGTGAATAACAACATCGGAGATTGCCACCAGTATTGCCAGGGGTCGATATTGTTTGTATGCCGGTTTTTCTTCGATTTGGATTTGAGCGTTGCTTTTTTCTTGCGGAGCGGTGAGGGGACGTTCGAATATTGGACGCGGATCGTTTGCTCTGGGGTCAGCATTTCTCCTTTCAAATATTTCTGAACGGCTTCGGCAAGCTCTCCCATTGACGCGTACCGATCGCCGATTCCTTTTTTCATCGCTTTTTCACAAATCGATTCGAGTATAGGATCGAGATCGGGCCGATGTGTCGAGGGAGGGAGTGGTTTCTCATTCAGGATCTTGGTAAGCACGGCCATTGTGGTACCCTCGAAAGGCCGCCGTCCGGTCAGCAACTCATAGAAAATCACTCCGAGGCTATAAACAGGATCTACCCACAAGGGATGCTGTAGCCCCGGATCTGCCATTCGCTTTCGAATTTTCTCTATCGCATTCTTCTGATCTTCCTCATCCGCGCCAAAGCACAACTTCGGATGACTCCAGTCTGCGAAATCTTTGCTGATGGACATCGCCACTGCTCTGCCAAACTGGTTGCCCGTTTTGACGAATGCCACATAGCGGTTCTTCGAGCGATCATGCATCAGCGATGAAGTGTCAGATGACGGGATGGGTGTCACGTCGATCTTGCGCCAGGCCAGTCCGTCTGGACTCACGATGGGGCATCTCCCCTCCGCCCCCAGAAGTCCCTTATATCGCCGTGTCGCATCCGGGTCAGTCGAATCGTAAAATTGACGTTGCCATGTATCGTGAATTCATTGCGAAGAAAATTTGAAGACGATGTTGAATTCACCAACGAAAACACCCGGCAATCATTATGATCGTCGGGTGATAAACCGGTTCAAGTACAACGGGAGTCGAAGTATTGTGAAAAATTACGTCGACTTCAGTCTTTTAAATCTAGCATCAGTTTTTTTGAAGAGTCGCTCTCAGAAATCTCAACTTCCAAGTCAGTTGTTGATAGGTCCATATACTTCTTGGGAACAGCAAGGTTGTTATCACCGCCTTGCGTCGCTAAATCCTTGGGAGAAATCTCCGCGAGAGGTGTTTTGTATGCTTGAATAACGATTTTGTATTTCCCAGGCATTAATCCCTTCCCCTCTGGAGTCTGAAAGGATCCATCTTCACCGCAGCTAGCTTGCGCGGCACGTGACTTCACGGCATCCAATGGTGAAAACGTAATCGAAGCATTCTTCACGCCGGTACCGTTGTAAGACACTTTCCCCGATACGGGAATGGTCACCGGTGCATCTGAAACGCCGCCACACCCCGTGATGCATAGGGTGAAAACAGAGACGAGATACAAGGGTTGAATTCGAGTGAATAAATTCATCATGTTGATCATTCCGAAGTCAGGCATTGAGGAACAAATTCGTTACACGACATCACATCATCCATCGATGAGTGAATTGAGTTATTATGCGATGCGAATTCAATGAATGAAAATCGAGAAAAATAACAACCCGACCGAACAATATCGATCGGGCTGTCAATCGGGTTGCCACACTGCTGTTGTTAAGCCTGATTAAAACTCACC